>NZ_BAAAMU010000088.1:0-20958 GCF_039529435.1 Nonomuraea maheshkhaliensis | reverse complement strand
CGTCGTGACCGTCACGCAGTACGGTCACGACGTCGCACAGATCGAGGACCTCGGCCAGCCGGTGGGAGACGAAGACGACCGAGCAGCCCGTGGCCGCGACCCGCCGGATCGCGGCGAACACGTGCCGGCTCTCGGCGTCGCTGAGGGTCGCGGTGGGCTCGTCGAGGATCACCAGCCGGGCGTTCTGGCCGAGCGCCTTGGCGATCTCGACGAGCTGCTGCTTGCCGATGCCGAGCGCCGACAGCGGCTGGTCCGGGGCGATGCGCTCCAGGCCCATGTCGTCCAGGATCCGCCGGCACCGGGCCGCGGCCGCGCGCCGGCGGTTGACGAACGGCGCGCCGAGGTCGCCGAGCAGCATGTTGTCGAGCACGGTCAGGGCCGGTACGACGCTCAGCTCCTGGTCCACGAGCGCCACGCCCGCGCGCTGGGCGGCCCGGCGGCCGCGCAGCTCGACCGGCTCGCCGCCGATCACGATGCGGCCGCGGTCGGGCGCGAGCTGCCCGGACAGCATCTTCACCACCGTGCTCTTGCCCGCGCCGTTGTGTCCGCACAGGCCGTGGATCTCGCCGGCGCCCACGGTGAAGGAGACGTCCCGCACCGCGGGCACGCCGTTGAACGCGTGCGCCAGCCCCTCCACGCGGAGCAGCGGACCGCTCCCCTCCGGCCGGCTCCCCTCCGGCCGGCTCATGCGTGGCTGCACTGCTCGGCGAACTCGCCGACGTTCGCGGCGGTGACCCGTTCCTCCTGGACGGTCTCGCTGCGCGGCGGGTTCTTGCCGGACAGATACCGTACGACGTAGTCGGCGGTCTGCTCGGCGATGGTGCCCGGATCCTCGGTGGCCGTGCCGTACAGCTCGCCCGCCTTGATCGAGTCGATGCCGGCCTTGAAGCAGTTGCTGCTGGTGACGATCAGGCCGTCCTTGCCGCCGATCGGGAAGCCCGCCTGCTTGGCCGCCTGGATGATCGGCAGGGCCATGTAGTCGGCCATGCCGTACGCGGCCTGCACCCCGTCCTTGCCGTGCTTGGCCAGGAGCTGCTGGGCGATGGTGCCGGACAGCTGCGGGTCCCAGTTGGCGTCCTGCTCGTCGACGACCTTGTACTGCGGCGCGGTCGCCAGGACCTTGTTGAAGCCCTTCATCCGGTGCTGCGTGACGAGCATGGACTTGGTGCCGGTCAGGACGATGATGTTGCCGGAGTCGCGGCCCTGGGCCTTGAGCCCTTCGATGATGTTCTGGGCGGCGTACTCGCCGAGCTTCTCGTTGTCCGAGAGCACCGACATCACCGCGTCGGCCACCGTCGGATCGGGCGGGCCGTCGAAGACGAGCACCGGGACGCCGGCGGCCCCGGCCTTCTTGATCGGCACCGCCATCGCCGTGGTGTCGAGGATGGAGACCACGATGAGGTCCGGTTTCTGCGCCACGGCCTGGTTGAACTTCTGGACCTGGGTGCCCGGGTCCATGGTGGTCAGGTCGCCGATCTTCACGCCGGTGGGCGCCAGCCGTTCGGTGAAGACCTTGTTGAAGTAGGCGCCCCACGGGTTGCCGTTCCCGTAGCCGACCAGGGCGACCGTCCGGCCCGACAGCGACGTCGCGGAGGCGCCGCCGGACGACGGCGGCGCGGCGGCCTGGCCGCCGCAGGCCGAGATCAGCAGGGTGAGTCCGAGCGTGGCGGCGGCGAGGGATCCGGTGCGGAACATGGCTCTCCTTCGGCCCTTCGGCGTGTTGGGGGGTGCCGGCTCGACGCGGGGGTCACAGGAGCCGGGCGAAGTCGGCCATCTCCTGATCGGGGTCGAGCACGGGCTGCAGGAGCAGCTCGTCGATGCCGGCGGCTTCGAGGGTGGCGACGCGTTTGACCAGGTCTTCCGGGGTGCCGACGAGGCCGAGCTTGTCGACCAGGGAGGGGACGATCAGGTCGCGGTCCTGGGGGTAGATGCGGCCTAGGTAGTTCTCGTACAGCACGAAGTGGCGGTCGTCGGCGGTCGCGGTGGTGCCGCGCAGGTCGAGCAGCCGCCGCACCGCGTCGGCCTCGTCGGGTTCGAGCCCGTCCAGGAAGGACGGGTTGTCGGCGGCGAAGGTGAGCAGCGCCATGGCGACGTGCCCCATGGAGTCGCGGGCGAGGTCGCCGTGCGGGTTCTCGCCGTCGGCGAGGATGTGCATCGAGGTCATCACGTACGAGGTCGTCGGCGTGCGCACGCCGGCCTCGGCGGCCCCGGCCTCGTGCGCCTCGCTGAACGCCCGCCAGGCCCCCGGGTCGAGCAGGCCGAAGGAGATGGTGCCCGCGCCCCGGCGGCCGGCGATGCGCGCGGCCTTGAGCCCGAAGGCGGCCACGACGAACTCGATCGGGTCCTGGGTGTTGACGTAGTCGCCGACGTGCAGGAAGCGCACGTCGCGGGTGCGTTCGCCCTCGCTGTACTCGGTGGGGCGGCCCGCGGTGAGGTCCTGGAGCTGGCGGGTGAAGCGTTCCAGGGTGGCCATCGTCGTGGGCTTCATGCCCAGGGTGCGCCGGGCGGTGTTGCCGGTGCCGACGCCGCAGATGACGCGGCCAGGCGCGAGGGCGTTGAGGCTGGCCAGGGCCGCCGCGCAGGCGGGGGCCGAGCGCAGGGCGGGCGAGGTGACGCCGATCCCGAGCCGGATGCGGCTGGTGGCCTTGGCGCACAGGGCCAGACCGACGAAGGGGTCCCCGTTGACCATGGGCGTGTCGTAGACCCAGAAGCTGTCGTACCCGAGTTCCTCGGCCTTGGCCGCCAGGTCTTCCACCCCTGGCTTGGCCGTGACCACGATGCCCTTGCGCATGCCGCATCTCCTCGATTGCGAGCCAGGACTTACTTACTGAGCGCATAGTTACTGCGAGCGCGAGGGGTGTCAAGATGTGTACGCACGACGGGACGGTAATGTCAGCGCGTCGAGATCGGCACAGGGGAGGATCGGGGATGGTCGCGAAGCGTCGCGGTCCGCGGCGGGGTGGCAATCCCCCGCTCGTCTGGCTGGACGAACCGTCCAGTGATCTCTGGGACGAAGACCTCTCCGACGTGACCAAGGCCCTGCTGGGCTCCGCGGTCCTCTGCTTCGCCGAGAAGGGGTTCCAGGCGACGACGACCCGCGACATCACGAGCAAGGTCGGGCTGACCCCCGGCGCCCTTTACGTGCACTTCTCCACCAAGGAGGAGGTGCTGTTCGAGATCGTGCGCAGCGGTCACCGCCGGGCCCTGGAGGCGCTGCGGGCGACGCTGCCCGGCGACGACGACCCGGAGACCCACCTGCGGCGGGTGGTCGCGGTGTTCGTGGAGTGGCACGCCAAGCACCACACGACGGCGCGGGTCTGCCAGTACGAGCTGACGCCCCTGTCGGCCGAGCACTACGCGGAGATCCTCGACCTGCGGGCGCGGTTCAACACCATCTTCAGGGACGCGGTCGGCCGCATCGTCGACGGCGCGACGGCCGACCCCGACGACGTCAGCCGCCTGGCGCGCTCGATCCTGTCGCTCGGGGTCGACCTGGTCCGCTGGTACCGGCTGGGCGGCTCGGACACCCCGGCCTCGCTCGGCGCGTTCTACGCCGACCTGGCCGTTCACATGACCGCCGCCGTCCGCGGCCGTCGCCCCACGAGCGCCTAGCGTCCGCTCAGCGCCCGCTTGGCATCCGCTTGACGCTTGACAAGCGCCGCTCTCGTTACTGACTATGCGCTCAGTAAGCAATGAGGTCCCGCCGGCTCCAGAAAGGCTGCCGAACGAGATGCACGGCTTGATGCAGGAGCACGCCCTGGCCCTCCCCCTGATCTTCCGCCGGGTGGAGCGTTACTTCGGGCACAAGCGGGTGGTGACGGGCCGGGTGGACGGCGAGACCACCGCGTCGTGGGCCGAGATCTGCGCGCGCACCCGGCGGCTGGCGGCGGCGCTGGACCGGCTCGGCGTCCCCATCGGCGCCCGGGTCGGCACGTTCGGCTGGAACAGCCGGCAGCACGTCGAGCTGTACCTCGCGGTGCCGTGCGCCGGGCGGGTGCTGCACACGATCAACCACCGGCTCTTCCACGAGCAGATCCGCTACATCGTCGACGACGCCGCCGACGACGTGCTCTTCGTCGACCGGTCGCTGCTGCCCGTGGTGTGGCCGTCGGTCGGGAAGCTGGCGAGCCCTCGCCACATCGTGGTCATGGACGACGGCGCCGACGCCCCGCTGCCCGACGACCCGAGGATCCTGGACTACGACACGCTGCTCGCCGAGGTCACGCCGCACGCCGGCGACTTCTCCATCGCCGACGAGAACACCGCGGCGGCGCTCTGCTACACCTCCGGCACCACCGGCGACCCGAAGGGCGTCCTCTACAGCCACCGGTCCATGGTCCTGCACGCCCTGCTGCTGCTCATGGTCGACACCTTCGGGATCAACGAGCGCGACGTGGTGATGCCGGTGGTGCCGATGTTCCACGTCAACGCCTGGGGGCTCCCGTACGCCGCGATGTTGTGCGGCGCGGACCTCGTCCTGCCCGGACCGGCGATGCGGCCCGAGGAGCTGATCTCGCAGATGGAACGGCACCGCGTCACCTTCACCGGCGCGGTGCCCACGGTATGGCGCGGCCTGGAGCCGCTGCTGAAGGAGCACGACCTGTCCAGCCTGCGGACGATCATCTGCGGCGGCGGCGCGGTGGACGGCGCGCTGTCGCGCTCGTACGAGGAGGCCATCGGGATCCCCCTCACCAACGCCTGGGGGATGACGGAGACCAGCCCGGTGGTGACGGTGGCGCGGCTGTCCACCGTGCACGACGACCTGGACCCGGACGCGCGGCGCGCGGTCATCGGCACGCCCGGCCCGGCGATCCCCCTCACCGAGCTGCGGCTGGCCGCCGACGACGGCACGGAGGTCGCGTGGGACGGCGCCACGCCGGGCGAGCTGCAGGTGTCCGGCCCCACCATCGCCGCCCGGTACGTGGGAGAGGAGCGGCCGGGTCCGGCGTTCACCGACGACGGCTGGCTCAGGACAGGCGACGTGGCCACCATCGACGAACACGGCTACGTGCGCATCGTCGACCGGACGAAGGACCTGGTGAAGTCGGGGGGCGAGTGGATCTCCTCGGTCGAGCTGGAGGGCGCCATCATGGCCGACCCCCGGGTCGCCGAGGCCGCCGTGATCGGCGTGCCGCACCCTCGCTGGGGGGAGCGTCCCGTCGCGTACGTGGTCCGCCGGCCCGGCGCCGTCCTCAGCGCCGACGACGTACGCGAGCATCTGACCGCGTACGTCGCCCGCTGGTGGATCCCCGAGGAGGTGCGCTTCGTCCCGGAGATCCCGAAGACGGCGACGGGCAAGTTCTCCAAGCGACAGCTCCGCCTGCAACACCCGCGCTCCGACGACCCCTCACAGCCGTCGCAACCGTCACAGCCCCCGCGATCCCCCCCGCCCCCCCCCCCCCCCCCCCCGCAGGAGTGAGCCGCCATGCCCATCCAGCCTCGTCTCATCGTCACCGGCAGGGAGCCCGACGGGACCTCGGTGTTCGTCACCGACCGGCCCGCCGACCCGATCTCCGTCGCTGCCATCCCCGGCTCGGAGTTCTACCTGATGTGGGGCACCGAGGACGGCACCGCCACCGTCGGCACCAAGCCAGGACAGCCGGCGACCTTCCCGTTCTTCCCCGGCGCCGGCGGCACCCGCATCCTCTTCCTGCGCTGGGCGCCGGAATCGTCCGCCCCCGAGCAGCTCGGCGACCGCGCCGAGCTGGCCGCCGAGGCCGCCGAGAAGCTGCCGGGCCTGATGGACGTGTTCGAGCCCGACCATCCCGGCATGCACACCACCGACACCGTCGACTACGGCATCTGCCTGGAGGGCGAGCTGCACCTGGAACTGGACGACGGCAAGGAGGTCAAGCTGACCCCCGGCGCCGTCGTGGTCCAGCGGGGCACCCGCCACGCCTGGCACAACCGCAGCGACCGGCCCGCGCTGATGTGTTACGTACTGATCGGCGCCGAACGCGACTCCTGAAAGGCCGCCCCCGCCTGTGGACCGACTTCTCTTCGACGAGGACCATGACCTGTTCAGAGCCTCGGTGGCCGCGTTCACCGCGCGCGAACTGCTCCCCCACCAGGAACGTTTCGCCGCCGAGCGGCGCATCGACCGGGCCGCCTGGCGCGCGGCCGGCGAGCAGGGCATCCTCGGCCTGGAGGTGCCCGCGACGTACGGCGGCGGCGCGGCGGGCGACTACCGGTTCAACGCGGTCGCCTGCGAGGAACTGGCCAAGGTCAGCATGGCCGTCGCGTCCTGCTTCAGCATCCACTTCGACGTGATCGCCCCGTACCTGGTGGACCTGGCCACCGACGAGCGGCAGGCCGAGTGGCTGCCCCGCTTCTGCTCCGGCGAGCTCGTCACCGCCATCGCGATGACCGAGCCCGGAGCCGGCTCCGACCTGGCCGCGATCAGGACGGCCGCACGCCGCGACGGCTCCGACTGGATCATCAACGGGACGAAGACCTTCATCACCAACGGCCACGGCGCCGACCTCGTCCTGGTGGCCGCCAGCACCGACGCGCGGCGCGGCGCCAAGGGCATCACGCTGTTCGCCGTCGAGGCCGGCACTCCCGGCTTCGAGCGCGGCCGCAAACTGGACAAGATCGGGCAACCCGAGGCGGACACCGCCGAGCTGTCCTTCACCGACGTGCGCGTGCCGGCCGCGAACGTCCTCGGCGAGGTCGGCCGCGGCTTCATCCACCTGATGGAACGCCTGCCGCAGGAACGGCTCGGCGCGGCGGTCTCCAACCTCGCCCACGCGGCCCAGATCCTCGACGAGACACTCACCTACGTCCGCGACCGCACCGCGTTCGGGCAGCCGATCGGCTCCTTCCAGCACAACAAGTTCCTGCTCGCCGAACTGGTCACCCGCATCGAGGTGGCGCAGGCGTACGTCGACCACTGCGTCCGCCTGCACACCGGCCGGGCCCTCGGCCCGGCCGACGCCGCCAAGGCCAAATGGTGGTCCGCCCAGGTGCAGAACGACGTGCTCGACGCCTGCGTGCAACTGCACGGCGGGTACGGTTACATGAGCGAGTACCGCGTGGCCCGCGCCTGGACCGACGCCCGCGTCACCAAGATCTGGGCGGGCTCCAACGAGATCATGAAGGAACTCATCGGCCGCGACCTCGGCCTCTGACCTGAGCGGACGCCGATGAACCTGTCCGGGGAAACCTGGGACCTGCTGCGCGCCTACGGCATGGACGACAGCCTCGTCAGCGCGTGGTGCAGCGGCCTGAGCGTGGCGGAGGCGGCGACCCGGCTACGCGCCGGCCCGGCCTCGGCCACACCATGCACGTGGGAACGCATCGAGGACGGCCTGGATCCGGCTTCGCCGCGCGAAGGAGTCGTCTGGATCGGCGAGCAGGCACCGGGCTGGGTGCTGATCATCGCCTACGAGGGTTACCACCTGGCGCTTCACGAGCCACAACAGTCACTGACCGAGAACGGCGGCGAGTTGCTCTACCTCGGATGGCCCCTGTACGAGACCGAAGGTATGGAGGATCTTGAGTACGTGGTCGACGGCCGGCCGACGACCAGCATCTGCCTGGCCGCCCCCGGCATCCGGTCCGGCCACGACCCGGACGCTCTCAACCCCCATCTGGAAGGGCTCGCGCTGGGAGCCGATCACGACCCGGACACCATCTCGGACGCCGCGTTCGCCCTCGTCGGCCGGGTGACCGGCGAGCAGCTGAGCGCGGAGTGGCTGCGGGCCGAGCACACGCGATACGTCATCCCGATGGGCGCGTGGAACCCCTGACGTTCTGACGGATCGTGTGCCGCCCGAGCTCGTTCGACCCCGACCAGCGCCACCGTCCACTCCACATTGGCGAACTCGGCTAAATCGCAACATGGAGCCATTGCATGCACATTTCGCCGCGATACAGGCCGCAGCCGTCGGCCTTGTCGAACAAAATACCAGCTCACCATACAAAATCGTATTTCCGAGCAGGACACACGAACTTTCACCCATCCATCATGCCATCATTAAGGACATCCTTTACTTGATTTCTGTGGCGGGACAAAATAATATCACCAAGAAGTGCGTATTGAGATGTAATCGCATGGTGGCACACTGTACCTGCTAGGGTTCTCTCCGTAGCTGCTGGATTCAGGCGATCATTCGCCGGCCACAGAAGCGGAAGGAGTGAAGTGCGCTGAACTTCGTCACGGCCGTGTCCATCGCGACAATCACCGCGCTCTTGCAGGTCATTCTCAAGGCTCACTCAAGACCCTCGCCCGGACCTGGCACCTTCTGGTGGAACAATTGCAAGAGAGAAGATGCCGTATTCTGGTCGGACTGGGTGGTAGCAGGCGCGATAGCCGCCGTGGTTTATGTGCTGAAGAGCTTGTCCGCCGGGCACCGCCTGGACGTGTGGCAGGTCACGGCCACGTTCGTGATCCTGGCATCGGCGTCCCTCTTCCTACCGGCCATCGTGGGGAAGATTCTTTATGACGGCACGGGGCAATTACGTTCGGGGTATGTTCGCATAATGCTCGGCAACTCGATCGGCCTTCTCGTCCTTGTCGGCTCCGTTTTCGGGGGTGCACAGATTGGCTGACTTCGACAGAGGATGGCAGTCCCGGCGCAGCTGGCGATCACTGGCGCCTCGGATCATCATTGCGACACCCGTGATCGCAGCCGGCGTGATCTTCAATATCGGCAGCGAATCCGGCATTGCATGGGGTGGATTTTCGGCCGGACTTATCGTCTTTCTCACGATCGCAACCACGATCGTCGCCTATCGGGATTCCCGGGATCAAGAAGATTGAGCATCCGCACGTCAGACGGGCGGCATCAGATCGCTCTCGCCGACGGTGTACGTGAGCGTGGGGTAGGTGAAGTCCGTCTCCTGGTTCTCGCGGCGCCGTAGCTGGTAGAACTCACGCCTTTGTTCCTCGTCGGCCGAGGTGAGGCGGGTGCCGTCCGGGAGATGAGCCTGACCGTCGCGATAGCGCACGAAGGTTTTCGAGGTTCGGAAGGTCACGCCCAGCCATCGGTTCTCGGCCGGCTGGGCTGGTTTGTCCAGGATGATTTTGTGCTTGTGTCGCCGGTTCGTGGCCACGGAGAACACGACGGCGCTGTTGTGGGTCAAAGGGATTTCGACAACGTCGCCGCCGGAATCCTTCGGTTCGACGATCAGCTTTCTTGGTGGGTTCGCCTCGGGGTGCTCGTAGCAGGAGAAGACGGCGATGAACGACTCGTCCGCCAGGTCGAGGGCCTGGTCGGAATGGCTGCCCATGGTCGTGTAGGCGTTGGTGTAGAGCTCGATGAGAGCGTTGTTGAGGCCGGCGGCCGATCTCGCGCATTCTTGGATCCGCTGGGCCAGGCGCTCGTGCACCGGGCGGAAACGTTGGGCTGGAGCACCGTATCGGGTGGTGGTGCGGACGAGAGGCACGTCTCCCGTCTCGGCCACCTTGACCAGGACAGCTCCCGACCGTCCTTTTCCCACGTCTTCGAAGCGCGTCGATGCGCTCAGCTCCTGGAAGAGGTCTCGCTCGGTGGGCAGGGTGTACGAGCGGATCTCGGCCAGGATCCTATGGTCGGGGGGCAAGGTAGTCTCCCGTGTTCATGCTGAAGAGAAAGCCGTCGCCGTAATCGATGAAGGACGGGGTTCTGTTCTCCTCGGCGTACAGCTTGCGCAGCTCGTTCAGGCCCTCGGGGGTGGGTGGTTCCAGCTTCGTCAGGTCGCCGCCTCTTTTGAGGTACGTGTGGCCGTTCCTGTGCACGGCTTCGGTGCTCGAACAGCGGACCACGTAACCCAGGCGGAGCGGGAGCGACTCGGCGTTCAGTGCCGACGGCCGGACTTCGTGGGTGTAGAGCCGGTTGGTGGACAGTGGCATGAAGAAGACGGAGCCGGGATAGAGCGTGAGGGTGAACTGCTGGGGCAGAGCGTGATCTTCGGCCGGTTCTTTGAGGCGGAAGTGCAGTTTGGTCAGTCCGCTGACGCCGTTCAGGCCGTGGTCGAAGGCGCCCAGCGGGCGTAGTTTGTCGAGCCCGTCATAGAAGGTGCAGAAGGCCATGATGCCGTTGGCGGGCATGTCCTTGGTCTTGTCGGCGTGGGCCGAGATCCTGGCCTTGGACTGTTTGCGTTCGGCGGCGGCGGGGGTGTTGTGGTAGATCTGCGCGAGGACGTGATTCAGCGGAGCGTGGTCCTGGAATACGGTGGCGGCCTCGTGGTTCAGGGCTTCGACTATTCGGGTGTCCGTCGCGGAGAAGGTCTCGGTGGGTCCCGAGAGGTTCGTGGAGCATCGCAGCAGGCGGAAGTGCAGCTCGTCGCCGTCTCGCGTCACGGGGGTGAGATAGATTCCGGTGCGATGGGCCGTGCCCGGCTTGGTGGACTCCGTGAGGGACTGGAAGGTGTGCTCCGCACGGATGCGGGTGAAGTGGTCGGAGGCGGGGTCGAAGAAGCGGCGGTAATACACGCCGACGCCGTGCACGCGGGTGGGAACCTGGCCGAGGTTCACCAGTCGCCACTTCTCGTCATGCCCGTACGAGAGGTCGCGGACGACGAGCACTCGTGCGGCCGTGTCGAATTCGGGGCCGCTGATCCTGGATATGTCGCCGCACAGGTATACGGTTTTGTGGCTTATGTCGGGCACGTTGGCGAGAAAGTCGTCCAGGTTGAGCACGAGCCCGTAGAAGTTCCGGATCGTGTCGTCGTTTCGCGGTAAGGACGATGACACGATCAGGTAATTGTTCGCATTCTCGATACGGGCGACTTTCCGCCCTGTCGTGTGCATGGAACCGTACACGGTCCCACTGTAGTGGCTCCTGCCGAGCCGGGCCGAGGTCCGGACAACGTCGATCCCGCCCTGCCGAGCACTCCGACACCCTCCGGGCGGCGACCGCCTCGGCCGCCGCCCGGCTCCAGCTCTCGGGTCAGGGACGAACCACCTGTGGACGGGTCCGCCGCCAAGCGGTGATGATCAGGGCGGCAAGGCCGAGCACGGGTACGGAGCTGATCGCCCAGCTGACCCCCAAGGGCGGGCCCGGCTGTTCCAGCACGTTGATCGCCACGTCGCCCGTTCCCGGGCCGTTCGGGCCTTTGACGGCGAATCGTAGCGTCCAGCGCCCTTGGTCCGGCAAGGCATGGATGTCCAGGCCCCACACCTCGCGTTTGCGGGGGTGACGGACGAGTGGGCCCGCCTGCTCGGTGCCGTCAGGGGCGATCAGGGTGAGCGTCCCGCTCTTCCCGCCGATGCCGCCCTCAGGAACGAAGGTGAAGTCGAGCGACTGCATCGCTCTCAGCGGCCAGGTGCTGAAGCCGACGGCGAGCCGGTACGGCCCGGCCTGCGCCTGCTCGCTGTGCACGACCTTCACCGGCTCGTACGACTGCTCGCCGCGTACGACCTCCACCCGCTCGTACGCCTGCGCCGGCGTGGCGGACGTGATGGCGATGAGGCCGATTACGGCGATGAGGTGGAGCAGTGCCTTGATTATCCGGTGCACGGCGTTACCGCCCTTCCCGCGCCGGGGCGAGTTGCCGCAGCATGTCGCCGAAGCGGACGCCGAGGAAGCCGGCCGCCGCCCCGGCCGCCCCGGCGCAGACCACCGTGAGGATCAGGGCGAGGGTTCCGCCGCCCATGTCCCCGCCGCCGCCCTGACCCCCGTCGGCGGGAGCGCCCAGGAGCAGGACCGCCTGCAAAGGCGCCGTCACCGTGACGGCGAGGCCGCCGATGGCCCCGGCGATCAGGCCGGAGCGGCCGAGGGGCCGGCCGCGGCGCCGGGCGCGGGCCAGCAGCAGTTCGACCACCCCGGCGACCAGCACCAGGCAGAGCGGCATCATCGCCGGCATCACCGGTACGCCGGTGACGTAGTCACGCATCGGCAGCCCGAGCGAGTCCGCGTAAAGCCGGGTGGCCCACGGGGCGAACCACCAGAAGAACGCCTGGAACGCCGCGAGCGCCCCGGCGACGGCGAGCGCGCCGCCCCACCGGTCGAGTGCCTGGGCGCCCAGCACCACGGTCAGCACCGACATGAAGGCCATCCCGGCCGCCGGCAGCTCGACCACGCCGCCGCCCAGGGCGCTGAGCCCGTTCGTGGTCGCGGTGCTGAAGCCGAGGAGCACGGCCAGGCCGGCGAACGTGACGGGCGCGCTCCACCCACGGCCCCGTGCGGCCGAGGACACCATCACGGCTCCGGTCATGGTCAGCGTGATGGAGAGGAGGAAGCCCATGTGCGGCGGCGACTCCAGTACCGCGTCGAAGCCGTACAGGCCGTGCCACCACTGATCCCATAAGCCGTAGACCAGGAACAACGCGGCGCCGACCCCCGCGACCAGGTAGCCGAGCGGGGCGGCGAAGGTGCGGCCGAACACGCCGACCGCGACGCCGCCGACGGCGGGGTCCACCGGGCGTCCTGCCCGGTCGGCGGCGGTGGCCGCCAGCACCACGACCAGGCTCGCCACTCCGGCCACCGCGCTGCCCGCGTACAGCAGGAGGTGCGGCAGCGTGAAGAAGGTGTCGGGGCCGACGTCGTAGTGCCACTGGATGTCCCAGACGAGCCCGGCCAGCGACAGCAGCGTCCCGCCGAGCAGGAAGCCGGCCGCCGTCAGTCCTTTCTGTGGGGTCGTGCTCGTCCCGGCCGCCTGAGCGGCCGGTGCGGTGAGGTCCATGTACGTCCTTTCACTTGACTACCAGGGGGAAAACAGCCTGTTCCGTGCCATTCGTGCCGCTGACCGTGACGGTGATCCGCCACATGCCGGGCATGGGCAGCACGGCGCCGGCCGCGCGGAAGCGGCCCGCCCCGAGCGGCGAGGCGGTGACAGGCGGGTACGCGTGCCCCATCTGGGGCATCACGGGTTCGAGGCTGACCTGGTCGGGCGTGGTGCCGCCGTTCCGGCCCTCGACCTCGATGTCGAACGTGTTGGCGCCGCTGCGCGGCCGGTCCACGGACAGGCGCACGGCGTAGGTGGCGGTGGAGGCCGTCAGCGTGGTCGTGCCCTCGCCCTGCCAGGGCCGCAAAACCAGCAGGAACGCCGCCAGCGCCAGCACCGCCGCCCCCGCGAGGCGGATCTTCGTGCTCATCGTGAGGTCCCTGCGGGGGCGGGCACGTCCACGGTCGCGGGCACGGTGCGCACCGCGTAGCCGCGTTCGGCCTGGATCCACACGAGGTAGCGGCCGGGCAGCGGGAAGGTGTAGGTGAAGGGCACGTCGGGCCCGTACGCGGCGACGCTCTCGTCCGGCGGGCTGCCCGGGGACGGAAGCATGGCATGGACGTGCGCCCAGATCGGCGCGTCGGCCGGCGTGCCTGTCACGGGTCCGACGACGATCATGTGCCCGGCCATTCCCAGCCAGGGCTGCAGGTCGGGGGTGCCGAACCTCGCGGTGAGCGTGCTGGGCGACCCGGCGGGCGCGATGCGGCGTTCCAGACGAACGTCTTCCGCGACGGCCCGCGCATCGCCTGTGCCGGCCGCCGCACCGAGGGTGATCGTGGTACGAAGCAACTGCCGGCCGCCGCCGCGCCGGGCGATCTCCATCGCGATCGCATGGCGGCCGGCCTCGGGAGCGGTGAACTTGACCCGGTAGTCACCGGGCCCGACCCGGACCGGATGCAGGTGCCACAGCCTGCCCGCCGGGGACACCACGACCAGATGAGCGAGCGCGTTGTCGTGCACCAGCAGGTCGTCGGCCGGATGCCCGGTCGCCCCGTCGGTCAGCGCCAGCCGCAGGTCCCCGCCGTGCAGGTCCGCCACCAGGTTCACCGGTGGCCGCGAGTTGTCCGCCACGGCAAGGCGCGCGGTGGCGTACGGATCGGTGACTCCGGCGGTCGTCGGGTCGAGTTCGGTGCCCGGCGCCGGCAGCGGCGGGACGCTCCACGACAGCACCACCGCCGTCACCGCGACGGCCAGTGCCGCCACCGTCCCCGCCGCGGGCACGAGCGCGGCGGCGGAGCGCAGGCGGACCGCGACCGCCAGCGTCACCATCAGCAGCAGGCCCGCGCCGGCGAACCCTCCGTACGCCGCGTGCTGCCACGGCGCCATCGCCCGTGCGGGCACCACGAACGGGATCGTCGCGACCCGCGTGCCGTCGTCGATCGCCACCTCCCACGGCCCGGCCCCGGACACAGCGAGCGCGCCCGCGCGATAGAAGCCCGGCTCCGGGCCGAGCCGCACGGTCGTCGCGCCGGTCTGCGCGCCGTCCCGGCTCAGCCGTAGCGCCAACTCCCCCGCCGGGCTGCCCGCGTGGGTGACGATGTCGACGTACAACGGCCCGGGCACCGGCTCCACCCGCCGGATCACCACCGTCAGTTCGCGATCCCCGAAGGTCTGCACGACCTGCACCTCGCCACCCCCGTCCGGCGAGTCGGCGAAGACGGGCCCCGGCGCGGCCCAGCTGAGGACGCAGGCGAGCACGAGGAGACCGAGCGCCGCCGACGCCGCTCTCACGGCAACCCCGCGAGCTCGACGACGGCACCGCCGCCGGGTAGCCCCTCGGTCACCAGCACTGACTCCACGTCCACCACAGCCACCCTTCTCGATACACTGTATTGCTCAATACACTGTATGGGACGAGCCGGTGTAATGTTGATCCCGTTCACCTGGACACCGGAGAACGCGTACATCGAGGAACGGGGAGCGATGACGGCAGGACGGGCGACCGGCGACGGCGAGCCGGCGCTGGTCTGGGAGCGGCCTGAGCCGCCGAGCCGCCCGGCGCTGACCCCCTTGAGCAGGGACCGGATCGTCCGCGCCGCCATCCGGCTGGCCGACGCCGACGGCCTCGCGTCGGTGTCGCTGCGCAAGGTCGCCACCGACCTCGACGCCGGGCCCATGCGCCTTTACGGCTATCTGTCCAGCAAGGACGAGCTGCTCGACCTGATGGTCGACACGGTGTACGGCGAGATCACCTCCGACCTGCCGACCGGCGACGACTGGCGGGCGAGCCTGCGTTCCCTCGCCCACCGCACCAGGCAGGCCGCCCACCGCCACGAATGGTTCGCCGATCTGCTCGCCGGCCGCCCGCACATCGGCCCCAACGCGCTGGCCTACGTCGAGGCCTCGATCGCCACCCTCGACGGCGCGCCCGGCTTCGCCGACATCGACGCCGTGCTGCGGGCGCTCGGCGCGGTGAACGCGTACGTCATCGGCGCGATCCAGCAAGACCTGACCCGCTCGCGCGCCTGGCGCGGCGCCGAGCCGGACGACCAGGCGCGGCGGACGGCGACCGACGCGTACATGCGCCGGATCCTGGCCACCGGCCGCTACCCGGCCCTGGCCAAGGCGATGAACGAGAGAACCCCGCCCGACCCCGACACCGACTTCGACACCGGCCTCGACTTCATCCTCGACGGCATCGCGACCCACGTGACCCGCTGACGGAGATCATGTCAGGCACATGGTTCCCGCAACCCTGTTCGTGCTGCGGCGCGGGGAGGCACCAGCCCAGGACGTCGCAGAGGTCGAGTTCGCGTCTAGTCCTTCGGATGCGGGGACAGGCCGGCGAGCAGGAGCTTCTCCAGGCGCCGCATCGACGTGAGCGCCCGTTCCGGAGGCAATGAGCGGAAGGACGAGATCGCCGCCAGGCCCACGCGGACGTCCTCGACCGACACGTCCGCACGTACGGCGCCGCTACGGCGCGCGCCTCTGACGAGGTGGGCCAGCGCTTCCGCCTGCGCGCGCCGGTCGTCGGCGAACGCGGCCCCCAGCGCCGCGTTGGAGCCGAACAGCACCTCGTTCAGCCCTCGGTCCCGGAGCCGGCGGTCGGCGAAGTGGCGGATGGTCGTGCGCAGCGCCCGCCAGGGGTCGGGGTCGTCGAGCGCGGCCCGCATGTCGGCGCGGCAGCGGGCGACGTGCTCGGTGAGCACCGCGGAGACGAGGTCCGTACGGGAGGGGAAGTGCCGGTGGACCGTCGCCGGGCCGAGGCCGGCGCGGCGGGCGATCTCCCGCATGGTCAGGTCCACCCCTTCGGCGGCGAACGCGTCCCGGGCGACGGCCACGATGTGCCGCCGGTTGTGCGCCGCGTCGGCCCGAGGTTTCCGAGTCATCGTCGTACGCACGCCTCTCACTTCGCCTCGAACCGGAATCCCTGCTCCGAACCCATAGCTACGGTAATGCGCGTTCCCCCGCCCTGATTCCGGAAGGTCATGATGCTTGCTGTCCATTTCAACCGGTTCGGCCCGCCCGACGTGCTGGCAGTCGGCACGCTCCCCGAGCCGCACGCGGGTCCCGGTCAGGTCCGCATCAGGGTGCGGGCCGCCGGCGTCTCCCCCGTCGACCTCGCGCTCCGCGCCGGCCGCTCCCCCTCCAGCGGCAGGCTCGCGCTGCCGCACATCCCGGGGGTGGACGCCGCCGGGGTGATCGACGAGCTGGGTACGGGCGTCGCCGGCCACGCCGTCGGCGACCAGGTGTTCGGCGCGGTTGAGGTGGCGCGGCTGGGCGGGGCGAGCGCCGAGTTCGCCGTGCTCGCGTACTGGGCCGCGAAACCGCCCTCGATGTCCTGGCCGGAGGCCGGGGCGGCGGGCACCAGCGTCGAGACGGCGACCCGCGCGCTCGACGTGCTCGGCGTGCGGGAGGGGACGACGCTGCTGATCGACGGCGCGGCGGGCGGCGTCGGGAGTGTCACCGTGCAGCTCGCGGTCGCGCGCGGCGCCCGGGTGATCGGGACGGGTCGCCGCGAAAGCGCGGCCTTCCTCACCGGGCTCGGCGCCATCCCCGTCGGCTACGGACCAGGGCTGCCGGAGCGGGTGCGGACGCTGGGCGTGGAGCGGGTCGATCTGGCGCTCGACGTCGCGGGCGCGGGCTCACTGCCGGAGCTCGTGTCGATCACGGGTACGCCGGCCTCGGTGCTCACGCTGGCCGACTTCACCGGTCCGGAGCTCGGGGTCCGGGTCTCGGTCGGCGAACTGGGCGGCGAGCCGGACGGGCGCCACGGCCTGGCCCTCGCGGCGACGCTGTCCGGGGAAGGCCGCTTCCGGGTCCCGGTACGGGAGGCGTTCCCGATGTCCTGGGCGGCGGCAGCACACGAGGCCGCCGCTCTGGGCCCGCGCCACGGCAAGATCGCACTCACCGCGGACTGGTGAACTGTGCGCCGAGGAAAGCCGGCCCTTGTCCCGTCACTGCTCGTCGTCAGTGGTCCCCGGGATCTTGTGATGGATGTCGAGGAGTTGCTTGGTCGAGCGGGGCAGGGATGCGTAGGTCTGAGGCCAGCGGCGGGCGTCCGTGAGGTCGCGGCGGGAGCGGACGGTGTCGGGGTGGTCGGGGCCGAGGAGTCGTAGGCGTGCTTGGAGATTACGTTCGTGCAGGGGAATCGAGTGGTCCCATTCGCCGACGTACTCATAACCGTAGGCGAGAGCGTCGCGGGCGGCCAGGGTGTCCGGATTGTCCTCGCCCAGATCGCGTACGGATTCGGACAGTGCTCGTTGCCGATCCTCGATCTTGCCGGCCACCGCGTCCAAGGTGATGCGCAGGAGCAGGGCTTCCTTCATCAGCAGATGAAGGGCGCTGCCCGGTTGCGGCTCCGCCTCATGGATCACGGCGTCGACGTGGGGAAGGAGCATCCTCCAGACGGGCCACAGGCCGAACTCCTTCCGGTCGGGAAGGGCCCTGGTCAGGGCGGTGGCGGCCTGTTCGCGGGCCTCGGCGATGTCCTCGGGCCGGCGGTGCGGGTCGTCCGGGTCGGGGGTGCGGGCGACGGCGCCGACCAGGCGATGGACCGCCAGGGTGTCCCCCTTGACGGTGATCATGCTGTGGGCGGCGAGCCGGCCGACCGCTGAGATCAGCTCCGGGCCGCTGACCAGGTGACCGATGAGGGCGCGGGGGATGTCGTCGGGGGCGTACCAGGCCAGGATCCGCAGAATCCGTCCGGGCAGGGGGTCGTCGGCGAGGCGGTCGAGGGTCATGTGCCAGACGCGGGCGATGGTGCGGGCGGGATCGATTCCTTCGGCTCTGTCCCGGTACATGACGCCGGGATGGCCGGCGAGCAACTCTAGGTACTCACGCGGGCTGATGCCGGCCTGCGTCATGTACCCGCCGGCCTGCTCGATGGCCAGCGGAAGGCCGCCGAGCTCCGTGCAGAGTTCGCCGGCGCCGGTGAGGTCGCGCTCGCCCCCGTGGGTGAGGATGCCGGTGAGCAGTTCCACGGCTTCGGGGTGGTCGAGGACGTCCAGGGCGACGGGGGTGGCCAGGCGGTGCCAGCCGGTGGCGCGGCGGCTGGTGATCAGGAAGCGGCCGTGGGGTGCCCTGGCCAGCAGTGGCTGGACGTCGGCGGGATTGTCGACGTTGTCGAGGACGATCAGCCAGCCATCGTGCGAAGCCAGCCACTGCAGCGCCTGCTCCTTGAGCGCGTCCAGCGGAAGGACGTTGGACAGCGCGGGCTGCAGCGCGGTGGCCAGCTTCGCCAGACCGGCGTCGATGCCGGCGGCGCTGTCGGCGGTGATCCACCAGACCGGGCAGTAGCGGGTGGCCCCCCGGGTGACGGCCCAGTGCGCGGCGAGCGTGCTCTTCCCGATCCCGCCCAGCCCGTGCACCGCCTGCACCACGGCTCCCCCCGGTCCCGCCAGTGCCTCGTCCAGGCGGGCCAGGACCTGGGTGCGGCCTACGAACAGACCCACGCGCGAGGGCAGGTTGGTCAGCCGTGGCGGAGGCGGGAGGTCGGCCATCCGGACGAATGCCTCGGGTGGGATGAAAGATGCCTGATCGGCCCGGATCTGCACGTTCATCGCACCGTCGCCCGTTGACGCGATTCCGGTGAGGTCGCCGCCGACGGCCAGGGAACGCTCTCCCCCGGCACCGTCGTCCGCGGAGGCGTGTCGCGGATCGTCGCCGCCCACGGTGACTGATCGCCCCCCAAGGTCCTGTGCCGGGCCGTTCGACCTTCGTTGCCGCTGAGCCGATGGTAGCGCTCATCGGGACGACGGCCGCGCCGTCACCGTTCCCGGACCGCGTACGTCAGGTGGGTCACCCGCCGCGTCGGCTCCGCGTGGATCTGCTCCAGAGCCACGCGGTCCGCGTTCACCCCCTCGAACAGGCGGATCCCGGAGCCGAACAGCACCGGTGAGAGCGCGATCGAGAACTCGTCGACCAGGCCGGCGTTCACGTACTCAAGGATCGTCGCAGCGCCGCCGGCGATGCGGACGTCGCGGTCGCCGGCGGCGTCACGGGCCAGGTCAAGCGCGGTCTCGATGCCGTCGTTGACGAAGTGGAACGTGGTCCCGCCCGGCCGCTCCCACGGGTCGCGCTTCTCGTGCGTCACGACGTACACCGGCGTGTGGAACGGCGCCTCCTCCGGCCACATCCGCTCACCGGCGTCGAACATGCGCTTGCCCATCACGCTCGCGCCGGTGCGCTCGAACGTCTCCCGCACGATGTCGTTGTCGCGCCCTTCCTCACCGCCTCCGCCGAGCTTGAGGTTCTCCCGGAAGAAGCGCTGCGGGAAGACCCAGCGCTGCAGCTCCATCCACTGCCGCCCCATCAGCTCCGCGTCGGACTCGGGCGCGATGAAGCCGTCCAGCGACATCGACACGCTGAAGAACACCTTCCCGGCCATCAGCCCTCGGCTCCCTTGCGCACGATCTCGGTGACGTACGCGGCGAGGTTGCCCAGGGTCTGCCGGCCGCCCTCGATCGCGTGGTACTTCTCGACCGCTTCGTCACGCAGCTCCTTGGTGGGGAACAGCGTGCGCATCTCGATCCGGGTCGCCGCCCCGTCGGACTCGAACGCCAGGACCGACTCGAAGGCGTTCGGGTCGTCGCGACGTTCGCCGTGCAGCAGGGCGATCGTCGCCGGCGGGACGATCTCGGTCCAGGTGATCCATTCCTGGTAGTCCGTCCCGTCCGGCCCGTGCATCACGAAGTCCCACTCACCGCCGACGCGGAACTCGAAGGAGCGCGTGGTGGTGCTGAACCCCTCCGGCCCCCACCACCGCGACAGGTGCCGCACCTCGGTGAACGCCTCAAACACCAGCTCCCTCGGGGCGTCGATGGTCCGGGAGATCACGATCTCCCGGTCGGCCGTCGCGGACCGCTCCGGCGATCCTGGTCCCGTCTTGCTCATCAGCTGCTTCTTTCTTCTTTGAGGTCCTGTACGTACGCGTCCAGCCGGTCGAAGCTCTCGTTCCAGAACTGTTCGAACCCGCCCGTCCACTCATGGATCGGCCGCAACCCGCGGGCGTCCAGGCCGTACAGGCGCTGTTTGCCTGCCTTGCGGTCGCGCACCAGCCCGACCTCCCGGAGCACCCGCAGGTGTTTGGACGCCCGCGGCTGGGTCATCCCCAGCTCCTGGGCCAGGTCGGTCACCGGCCGCTCGCCCGCCCGCAGCAGGACCAGGATCTCCCGGCGCTGCGGCTCGGCGATCGCGTTGAAGACGTCCGACGTCGTCGCTGCTCGTGCCATATCCGCCATCATATGCCTATATGGGCATGCGTCAATCCGGCCGCCCCGAATCAAGCGTCAGACGGGCGTGCGGGACCGCTGCTGGTTGGCGCCGGTGCCGCAGATGCACTGGACGAACTCGGCGCCGGAGGGGTTGCGGACGGTCAGGTCGAAGTTGGTGCCGCTTCCGCTCAGGGCGTACATCGAGTAGTGGTCGTAGCCGAGGCTGAGCCGTCCGAATGCCCGTTGATCTTCTGCGCCCGGGTCGTGCGGGTGGTGCCGCAGCCTTGACCGGCGGAGGCGTTCGCGTGATAGACGACCCACGTCCCGGCGTTGCCCCGGCGATCTGAAGAATGAGGCGTGGCCGGGGCCGTAGACACCGTCGTCTGCCGCCGATCTGCGCGCGAAGGCGTTTGATGATGGCTGGCGCCTCCTGGCAGCTACCCGAACCGGACTTCCACCGGCGAGAGACGACGAGCTCACGAACACCAGGATCAGCCGCTACGTCACGGCTTCACCTCCGTCCTGCTGGGCGCACGAAGAGCCGAGGTCAATACTCCAGCCGCACTTCGGGATCTGGGCTGGTCGAAGTCCCGGACGCGAGTACGCCGGAGACTCATCTCCCGATGGGATGCAACGGTTGTTCAACCACGCA
>NZ_BAAAMU010000087.1:42267-45080 GCF_039529435.1 Nonomuraea maheshkhaliensis | reverse complement strand
CCCGCCAGCCGCAGCCGGGCGGGCCATGAGCCGCCGGCCAGGTCCACGGCCCGCTCGGCGGCGGGCACCGCGTCGGTGTCGCGGCCCAGCCGCTCGTGGGCCAGGCTGGTCAGCCGCTGCGGCCACTCGGCGACCGGGTCGAGGTCCGCCGCCCGCCGCGCGGCCTCCAGCGCGGACTCGGGACGGCCGGCGTCGAGCCTGGTCAGGGCCTCGTCGCACCATTCACGTGAGGACCGGTCGGGATGATCGCCTTTGGTGCCACGTGCGTCGGTCCCCACACGTCCCATGATCGGCTGGCGCGTGATCGTTGGATAGATACCGACATATGGCTGTATCTCTCTAGAGAGGTACAGGGTGACCGTGGATCGACCGATACCGCTATGACAAGTCCGTGACATGGCCTAAGCTGCCACGCAAGCCGGAGGGCCGGAGTCAGGCGGCAGAGCTCGGGAGGAGCGAGCGCCGAGCCGCGGCTCCCGACGCCACCGACCACAGCACGTGCGGGCCCTGGACAACGGATCGGCCTGCAAGGAGGGCCATGACCGTCACACAGGCCGCACCCCTCGTACGGACCGCAGACCGAGAGCATCAGGACCGCCGCTGGTCCATTCTCGTGCTGCTCTGCCTGGCGCTGCTGCTGATCACGGTCGACGCCACGGTCCTGCACATCGCGGTGCCCGCGCTCACGGCCGCGCTGGAGCCCTCCGCGGTGCAGTTGCTCTGGATCATCGACATCTACTCGCTGGTGGTCGCGCCGCTGCTGATCATGTTCGGCACGCTTGGCGACAGATACGGGCGTAAACGCCTGGTCCTGTGGGGCTTCGTACTGTTCGGCGTCGCCTCGGCCGCCGCCGCGTGCGCCCCGACCGCGCTGACACTGATCCTGGCCAGGGCGATGCTCGGTGTCGGGGGCGCGATGATCATGCCCGCCACCCTCTCGCTGATCCGCCAGGTGTTCACCGACAGACGCGAGCGGGCCATCGCCCTGGGCGTCTGGAGCGCGGTCGCGGCGGCCGGCGCGGCGATCGGGCCGCTCGTCGGCGGCGTGCTCGTCGGCTTCTGGTGGGGCGCGGTCTTCCTGATCAACGTGCCGATCCTGCTCGTGCTGCTGCCCGCGGCCAAGCGCCTGCTGCCCGAGTCGCGCGGGCGCCGCGACCGGCCGTGGGACGCGGTCAGCGCCGCGCTGTCGGTGTTCGGCATCCTGGCGCTGGCGTTCGGGCTCAAGGAGGCGGGCTCGGGCAGCCTGCTGCCGCTCTGGGCCTCGGTGCTGGTCTTCGCGGCCGGGCTGGGGCTGCTGGTCGCCTTCGTCCGGCGGCAGACCCGGCTGCCGGCTCCGTTCCTGGAGATCGGGCTGTTCCGGCGGCGGGAGTTCACCACCGGGGTCCTCGGGGTGCTGCTCGGCGTGTTCGCGCTGGTGGGGCTGCAGCTCATGCTCGCCCAATACCTGCAACTCGTCCTCGGTGACAGCCCCGTGCGGGCCGCGCTCAGGATGTTGCCCCTGGTCATCTCCGCCGTCTCCGGCGGCCTCGCCGCCGCCCACATCCTGCCCAGGGTCGGCATGCGGGCCACCATGAGCGGTGGCCTCGCGCTCGTCGCGCTCGCCCTGACGCCCACCCTGACCTGGGGAGTCGAGGGGCATCCCGTGATGCTGGCGGTCTGCTTCGTCGGCATCGGGTTCGGGGTCCAGGTGGCGCTGCTCGCCGCCTCCGACACGATCATGGCGTCGGCTCCCGAGACCCAGGCGGGCGGGGCCGCGGCCATCGAGGAGACCGCGTACGAACTGGGCGCCGGCCTGGGCGTCGCCGTGCTCGGCACCATCACCGCGATCGTGTACGCGCCCGGCTTGCCCGCCGTTCCCGGCGTCTCGGCGGGCGGCATGGACCAGGCCAGGCAGTCACTGGCCTCCGCCGCCCACGTCGCCGACCAGATCGGCGGCGACACGGGCGGCGCGCTGCTCGACGCCGCCCGGTGGGCCTTCGTCAACGCCCTGCACACGACAGTGGTCGTGAGCGTCGTCCTGCTCAGCCTGACCGCCGTCGCGGTGGCCATGCTGCTCAGCCGTGATTGAGGTGTGCCATGTCCCGATTAGGGCAGACAACTACCGTGAAACAGGTCCTTCGTGATCTTGCCGCTTTAGTCGCCCGCATCGGTGTGGGCGGTATCTTCTTCGCCAACGGCTGGACCAAGCTCGAAGACGGTCTCATCACCACCGGCGCGAAGTTCTTGCAGCAGGGTGCCCCTGCCCCCGGCGCGTGGGCCACGGTCACCATGCTCGCCGAGCTCATCGGCGGCGCCCTGCTCATCGCCGGGCTCGCCGTCTCCGTCACCGGGCTGATCCTCTTCGCCGAGGCGCTGGCGGTCTTCGTGGTGGCCCCGCCCCTCAACCCGATCAGCCTGAACGAGCTCATCCTGCTCGGAGCCGCGTCCCTGCTGCTCGCCGTGGTCGGCGCGGGGCGGGTCTCGGTCGATCACATGGTGGTGATCCGGCGGAGGGAATCGGAGGCGGCGGACGAGTTCGCCGCCGACTCGGAGGCCGACCGGGTCATCGCGTCACTGCGCGATCCCGACAATCCCGGCGGCTCCGGCGAACCCGCGGAGTCCCCGAGCGCCGCGACCGCGTCCTCAGGCAAGGAGGCCGAGGCCAAGGCGTCCGAGGACACGGCGCCGCATCCCCGGCCCCGTACGCGTCCGGCGGACGCCAAGCGCGGCGAGGAGCCCTCGCCCGAGCCCGGCGACACGCTGGTGGCGGGACGCAAGAAACCCCCGGCCCGCGGCCGCCGCACCACCGCCGACTGACCGCCGCAGCTTTCGTC
>NZ_BAAAMU010000087.1:4584-42179 GCF_039529435.1 Nonomuraea maheshkhaliensis | reverse complement strand
GCGGGCGACGGTCCCGGCCGCACGCCCGCAGGTCGCCCGCCCCGCGCGGCCGGCGCGGGCGCGGGGTGGTGATCGGCTCGGCCGGGTGAATATCCTGGCCGCACAGCCGAGCGGGGAGCGTGCATGGCGGCCAGGGAAGGCAGGGCGCGCGCGACTGTGCGTGACGTCGCCGCCGAGACCGGCCTGTCCATCGCCACCGTCTCGCGCGTGCTCAACGGCCAGGCCAACGTGGCTCCGCACACCCGCGACCTGGTGCTGCGCGCCGTCGGCCGCCTCGGTGACCAGGCGCCCAGGCCGCGCGTGGCGCCGGACGTCCACGGCCCGGCCCACGGCGGGGCCGTCTACGTCCGCTGCCCGTACGTGCTGACCGACTATTTCGGGCTGATCGTCTCCTCGGTGGGCGAGACCATCGAGCTGCACGGCAGGGAGATGATCCTGGGCGCGGGGGAGGCGGCGCAGGAGACGGAGGTGCTGCCGGGGCTGCCCGACCGGCCTGGCGTCGCGGGGGCGATCCTGATCCTGCCGCCCGAGCCGGGCGACGCTCTCGTACGCCTGCGCGACCGCGGCTTCCCCTTCGTCGTGATCGACCCCCGGACCCCGCCACCCAAGGACATCGCCGCCGTGTCGGCCGCCCACTTCGCCGGCGGGCGCAAGCTGATGGCCCACGTGACGGAGCTGGGCCACCGCCGGGTCGGGATCATCGGAGGCCCGGTGGAGTGGCTGCCCAGCGAGGCCAGGCTGGCCGGCTACACCGCCTCCCTGGCCGACGCGGGGGTGCTGCAGGCCCCCGAGCTGCTGCGGCACGTACCGGAGCCGAACATCGAGCAGGGCTACCTGGCGGCGTGCGAGCTGCTCGACCTGCCTGAGCGGCCGACGGCGCTGGTGGCCTTCAACGACAAGGCGGCGGTCGGCGCGCTGCGGGCGGCGGCCGAGCGCGGGCTGCGCGTGCCCGCGGACCTGTCGGTGGCCGGCTTCGACGACATCGACGTCAGCCGGGCGACCTCGCCGGCCCTGACCACCGTGCGTCAGCCGCTGCAGGAGATGGGCCGGATGGCGGTCACGCTGCTGATGAGGCTGCTCAGCAGGCACACGCTGGAGGCGTTGCACGTCTCGCTCGGCGCCGAGCTGGTCGTCAGGGGCTCGACCGGACCGGCCCCGCGCTGATTTGTTTCATCTGTTACATCGGTTGACTGCCCACTCTGACTCGTGTTTGTCTGCTCAGTGCAGGTCGCGTTACGAGTTTGTTTCATTTGTTTCAAGGGCACTCACCCCCCGCCCTGAAGGGACTCGCCGTGTCCAGAATCCTCATCGCGCTCGCATGCGCCGCCGCCCTGTGCCTGGCGGCGCCCGTTCCGGCCCTCGCCGCCGGTGAGCCCGTGAACGTCTGGCTCACCACCACCTCCGACTCCGGCGGCCGTACCGTCACCCGTGGCCTCCAGCAGCAGTCCCCGATCGCCTTCGGGCCGCCGGGCGGCTCGGGCCAGGCCGTCACCGTCGACGAGAGCACCACGTACCAGCAGTTCGAGGGCGGTGGGGCGTCGATCACCGACACCACCGCGCACCTGCTGCGCGGCGGCGCGATCAGCGCCTCCACCAGGGACGAGGTGATGCGCAAGCTGTTCTCGCCCGCGGACGGCATCGGCCTGTCCTTCGTCCGGAACCCGATCGGCGCCTCCGACCTGTCCAGGCCCGGCATGGTCTCGCTCGACGACACCTGCTGCGACCTCAACGACTTCGGCGCCAACGGCTACGACACGAACGTCCGTCTCCTGACCGTCCAGGCCAAGCAGCTCAACCCGGCGCTGCGGGTCAAGGGCGTGCCGTGGAGCGCGCCCGGCTGGATGAAGGACAACGGCCGGATGGACCAGATGGGCTGGCTGAAGTTCGAGCACTACGGCACGTACGCCCAGTACCTGGTCAAGTACGTGCAGAGCTACCAGGCCGCCGGCGTCAAGGTCGACTACGTCTCGCTGCAGAACGAGCCCAACTGCTGCCAGGCCGGCAACCCGACCGCGATGAACTACCCCGGCATGTCGTGGAACGCCTCCGGCCTGATCGAGCTGACCAAGAACTTCGTCTACCCGGCCTTCCGCGCGGCCGGGATCACCACCAAGGTGCTCGTCCACGACTGGAACTACGGCGACTACGGCCAGATCGGCGGCCCCATCCTGGCCGACCCGGCGGTGCGGAACGACCCGCTGTTCGGCGGCATCGCCTGGCACGGCTACTTCGGTGACCCGGCCGTCGGCACGCAGGTGCACGACCAGTACCCGTCCGTACGCCAGTTCAGCACCGAGCACTCCGGCGGCACCTGGGTCGGCAACCAGCACAACGAGGACATGGCCGACATCGTGAATTACGCCCGCAACTGGAGCGGCAGCCTGGTCAAGTGGAGCCTCGCGCTCAACCAGAACATGGGCCCGCACAACGGTGGCTGCGGCACCTGCACCGGCCTGATCACCGTCCAGGAGGGCGGCTCGCGGGCCGGCCAGGTGGACTACACGATCGAGTACTACACGACCGGCCACCTGACCAAGTTCGTCAAGCCCGGGGCGTTCCGGATCGCCTCGACCGCCAACGCGACCGTCCAGAACGTGGCCTACCGCAACCCCGACGGCTCCAAGGCCCTCATCGCCCACAACGGCGGCGGCTCGGCCCAGTCCGTCCGGGTGAACTGGGGCGGCCAGTCCTTCACGTACGCGCTGCCCGCCCGCACCACCGCCACGTTCACCTGGAACGGCACGCCCGGCGAGAACCCGGGAGGTGGCGGCGGCCAGGTGACGGGGCTGGCCGGCAAGTGCATGGACGTGGCCGGCGGCAGCAGTGCCAACGGCGCCGCCGTACAGCTCTACACCTGCAACGGGACCGCCGCCCAGCAGTGGACCCGCCCCGGTGACGGCACGCTGCGTGCCCTGGGCAAGTGCCTCGACGTCGTGGACCACGGCACCGCCGACGGCAGCAAGCTGCAGTTGTGGTCCTGCACGGGCGCGCCCAACCAGCAGTGGACCCATACGGCCGGCCGCGACCTGGTCAATCCGGCCGCGGGCAAGTGCGCCGACGTCACCGGCAACACCTCCGCCGACGGCACCCGCCTGCAGCTCTGGACCTGCACGGGCGCCGCCAACCAGAAGTGGACGCTCAGCTGAGCATCCCGGTAGGTCGCCCGGCTCACATCTCCGCGGTGAGCCGGGCGATCGTCCGCATCTTGTTCATCGCGTCCAGCGCCGCCACCTTGTACGACTCCGCCAGCGTCGGATAGTTGAACACCGCGTTGACCAGGTAGTCGACGGTGCCGCCGCACCCCATGACGGTCTGCCCGATGTGCACCAGCTCCGTGGCCCCCGTACCGAACACGTGCACGCCGAGCAGCCGCCGCGTCTCCGAGCACACCAGCAGCTTGAGCATCCCGTACGAGTCGCCGATGATCTGCCCCCTGGCCAGCTCCCGGTAACGCGAGATGCCCACTTCGAACGGCACCTTGTCCCTGGTCAGCTCGTCCTCGGAGCGGCCGACGAAGCTGATCTCGGGGATCGTGTAGATGCCGATGGGCGGCAGCTCGTTCAGGTCTCCGCCCGGCTCGCCGCAGGCGTGCTGGGCGGCCAGCCGCCCCTGCTCCATCGACGTGGCCGCCAGCGCGGGGAAGCCGATCACGTCGCCGACGGCGTAGATGTGCGGCACCTCGGTGGCGTAGTTCTCGTCCACCTTGATCCGGCCCCGGTCGTCGGCGGCCAGGCCGGCGGCGTCCAGGCACAGCTCGGAGGTCTTGCCCTGGCGGCCGGCCGAGTACATGACGCAGTCGGCGGGGATCTTCTTGCCGCTCTCCAGCAGGGTCAGCGCCCCGCGCGGGCGGCGCTCGACGGCCGCCACGTTCTCGCCGAACCTGAAGGTCACCGCGAGGTCGCGCAGGTGGTACTTCAGCGCCTCCACGATCTCCAGGTCGCAGAACTCCAGCATGCGGTCACGCCGCTCCACCACCGTCACCTTGGTGCCGAGCGCGGCGAACATGGAGGCGTACTCGATGCCGATGACTCCGGCCCCCACCACGACCAGCGTCTCGGGGACCCGGTCGAGGTGCAGGATGGCGTCGGAGTCGATCACGGTCCTGTCGTCGAACTCGACGCTGGACGGCCGCGCGGGCGACGTGCCCGTGGCGATCACGATCTTCTCGGCGGTGATCTTCGTTTCCTCGGTCTTGCCCTCGTCGTGGACGATCCCGATGGTGTGCGGGTCCACGAAGCGGCCGGTGCCCTGCAGCACCGTCACGTGGTTGCGGGCGAGCTGGCTGCGGATGACCTGGATCTCGCGGCCGATGACGTGCTGGGTGCGCATGCCCAGGTCGGTGACCGTGATCTCGTCCTTGACGCGGTAGCTGGCGCCGTACAGCTCCCGCTGGTTCAGCCCCGTGAGATAGAGGACCGCCTCACGCAGCGTCTTCGACGGGATCGTGCCCGTGTTGATGCAGACGCCGCCGATCATGTTCCGTTTCTCGACGACCGCCACGCTCCGGCCGAGTTTCGCGGCCGCGATGGCCGCCTTCTGCCCACCAGGTCCGGAACCCAGGACCACCACATCGAAATCCGCCACAACGACCAGTCTGGGGGCGGCATGTCGGTGGGAAAAGACCTTCCTGGAAGACTCCTGGGTATGTTGCGCAGATTCACGCAAGTCGATGTGTTCGCCTCGGGTCCGTACACCGGCAACCCGCTCGCGGTCGTGGTGGACGGCGAAGGGCTGAGCACGGAGGAGATGCGGCGCTTCGCCCGCTGGACGAACCTGTCCGAGACCACGTTCCTGCTGCCGCCGACCACGCCGGAGGCCGACTACCGCGTACGGATCTTCACCGTCGAGGCCGAGCTGCCCTTCGCCGGTCACCCGACGCTGGGCTCCTGTCACGCCTGGCTGGAGTCCGGCGGCCGGCCGCGCACCGAGGGCCGGGTGGTGCAGGAGTGCGGGGCCGGGCTGGTCCGGATCGCGGCCACGGACGCGGGGCTCGCCTTCGCCGCGCCGCCGCTGATCCGCTCGGGCCCGGTGGAGGAGGAGCTCCTGGACCGGATCGTCGCCTCGCTCGGGATCACGCGCGCCGACGTCGTGGCCGCGGAATGGGCCGACAACGGGCCCGGCTGGGTCGGGCTGCTGCTCAAGGACGCCGAACAGGTGCTCGCGCTGCGCCCGGAGACGGTCCCGCACGACGTGGGCGTGGTGGGGCCGTATCCGGCGGGTTCGCAGGCCGCGTTCGAGGTGCGGGCGTTCTTCCCCGCTCAGGGCAGCATGGTGGAGGACCCGGTGACGGGCAGCCTGAACGCCTCGCTGGCGCAGTGGCTGCTGCGCACGGGGCGGGCCTCGGCACCGTACGTGGCGGCCCAGGGCACCGTGATCGGCCGCGCGGGCCGCGTGCGCATCACCGCCGGCGACCAGGGGGAGGTGTGGGTCGGCGGCGACGTCCGTACGTGCGTCATCGGCCAGGTCGAGTTGTGAACCGCACCTCGTCGCCCGGCCTGAGCTGGGCGGCGACGGGCAGGTCGGCGCCGCGCACCACGGCGATCACCGGATAGCCGCCGGTCGGGGGATGGTCGGCGAGGAAGACGATCGGCTGCCCGCTCGGCGGCACCTGAACGGACCCCGTCACCATCCCCTCGCTGGGCAGCTCGCCCTCCCTGACCCGCGCCAGCTCGGGCCCGCTCAGGCGCACGCCGACGCGGTTGCTGTCCTGGCTCACCGTGTACGTCCCGCCGCACAGCGCGGCCAGCGCCCCCGGCACGAACCAGTCGTCGCGCGGTCCCGGCAGCACCCGCAGCACGGCGGGCCGCGGCTCCGGCCGCGGCGCGAGGTCCACGGAGATGACCCCGGAAGGCGGCCCCACCGGCAGCAGCGTGCCCGCCCGCAGCGGCTCGGGACCAAGACCCGACAGCGAGTCGGTGGACCGGCTGCCCAGCACCGGCTCCACCGCGATCCCGCCGCGCACGGCCAGATAGGTGCGCAGCCCCCACACGGTCGTGCCCAGCCGCAGCTCGCCGCCCGCCGGCACCCAGATCGGCACGCCCATGTCGGCCCCCGACACCAGTGGCGCCCCCGCCAGCGCCACCCAGGCCGCGTCCAGGAAACGCAGCCGCGCCGCGCCGAACGTCAGCTCGATCGCCGCCAGCTCCTCGGGGTTGCCGACCAGCCGGTTGGCCAGCCGCAGGCTCGGCGCGTCGGCCGCTCCCGAGCACGGCACCCCCAGGTGGGCGAGCCCGGGCCGGCCGAGATCCTGGACGGTCGCGTACGGGCCGGGCGAGAGAACCTCGATCATGCCGGCTCGAACCGCACGCGCATGCCCGGCCGGAACAGCGAGGGCGGATCGGCCGTGACGTCCCACACCCGCGTCGAGGTGCGCCCGAGCAGCCGCCACCCGCCGGGGGAGGCCGACGGATAGACCGCGGAGTAGGGCCCCGCCACCGCCACCGACCCGGCGGGCACCGACGTGCGCGGCGTGTCCAGCCTGGGCGTCTCCAGCACCGGATCCAGCCCGGTGAGATAGGCGAACCCCGGCGCGAACCCGAGCCAGCCCACCACCAGCTCCCGCCCGGTGTGCCGGGCCACCACCTCGGCGGCGGAGATGCCCGCCAGCGCCGCCACGGAATCGAGATCCGCCCCGTCATAGACGACGGGAATGGTGACCAGCGGCTGCTCCTCGTCCGCGCCGCGGGCGGCCTTGGCCCGTTCCCGCACCGCGAGCTCCTCCACCCGCGCCAGCAACCTGGCCCGATCCACCCCAGGAGCCACCACGAGCACCGTCTCGGGGCCCGGAACGATCTCCACCACGCCCTCGGGCCGCTCCGCCCGCAGCGCCGCGTCGAGCCGGTGCGACAGCTCCAGCGAGCCGGTCTCCACGAGCAGCCCGTGCTCCCCGGCCGTGCGGATCACGCGAACGCCTGGAGGACCACTCCGGCCGCGAGCAGTTCGTCCCGCACGCCCTGCGCCAGCCTGACCGCGTCAGGCGTGTCTCCGTGCACGCAGATGGAACGGGCGGAAATCGGGACGGAACTGCCGTCAGCGGCCGTCACAGAGCCCTCCACGACCATCTGGCGCGCCCTGGCGGACACCGCGGCGGCGTCGTGGATGACCGCGCCAGGCTCGCGGCGCGGCACCAGAGCGCCCCTCGGCGTGTACGCCCGGTCGGCGAACGCCTCGCTCACCGTCGGCACCCCCTCGGCCGCCGCCACCTTGTGCACCACCGACCCCGGCAGCGTCAGCACCGGCAGCGAGGGGTCGTAGTCGGCCACCGCGTCGATCACCGCCGCCGCCTGCGCCTCGTCACGGCAGATCCGGTTGTAGAGCGCGCCGTGGGGCTTGACGTAGGAGACCCGCCCGCCCATCGCCCTGGCGATGCCGTCCACGGCGGCGAGCTGGTAGAGCACCTCGGCGCACAGCTCCTCCTCCTCGACGTCCATCTCCCTGCGCCCGAAGTGGGCCAGGTCGCGATAGGACACCTGCGCCCCGATGGCCACGCCGCGGTCGACGGCCGCCGCGCACGTGCGCCTGATGGTCACCGGGTCGCCCGCGTGGAAGCCGCAGGCCACGTTGGCGCTCGTGACGATGTCGAGCAGCGCGAGGTCGTCGCCGAGCCGCCAGATGCCGAAACCCTCGCCGAGGTCCGCGTTGAGGTCGATCACCATGGCACCATCATGGCGCTATCGGCTACCTCGGCGCGACGAAGAGCGTCTGTATGGCGGCGCCGATCTCGCCGGCGGAGTCGTAGAGAGTGGAACGGGTCAGCCCGCGGCCCGACGGGCCGATCACGGTGGCGGCGTCCATGCACACCCACGCGCCGGCCGGCGCGCGGAACAGCGAGATCGTCAGGTCCACGTTCACGAACAGGTGGGTGCCGAAGTCGAGGGCCATGCTGACGCCGTTGCCGCTGTCGGCGAGCACCGCCACGCGCTCTATCGGAGTCGGCTCCTCGCCCTCGACCAGCGGCATCGTGAGCCTGCCCCACACCGTGGCCGGGCCCGGCGCCATCGGGCCGCCGGCCACGAAACGCCAGTCCATCGCCCGGCCGTAGCCGAAGCCCGAGCCGAGCCAGGAGCCGGCGTGCTCGGCCGACGGCGGCGGCACCGGCGCGGGCGGGGCCTGGACCGGCGTGGGCGGGGTGCCGGCCGCGCGGATGCGCCACGCGCTGGCCCTGACGTATTCGCGCCCGCCCGACGACACGCTCGCCGACAGGCACTGCACCCGCTTGCCGTCGCGTACGACGCCGGTCGTGACCTCCAGCTCCGCCACGGGAACGGGCGCGAACACGTCCACCACCAGCCTGGACAGCTCCAGCTCCGGCCGCGGGAACGCCTGCTCCAGCTCATGGACGATCAGCGCGGTGACCGGCCCCATGTGCTGCGTACGCGGGTCCCACGGGCCCTGCGTGTGCTCCGACGCCAGGTAACGGCCCTGCCCGGTCTTGCTGAACATCGCCATGGAACGTGTTCCCTCGTGTCCTGAGCTCCGCCGTCAGATCTCGTCGGGGATGTCGGCGATGTCGTCGAGCGCCGCCGCCAGCTCCTCGGGGTCGCCGCCGATCCGTTCGGCGATCTCGATCAGCACGTGGAGCACGTCGTGACGGTCGTGCCCGAGATCGAGCAGGCGCTGCGCGGCCTCCCAGAGCTGCGGCGGGTCGCCGTCCCACAGGCGGGTGGCGATCTCCTCGTGCCAGGCGAGGTGCTCCTGGTCGATCGCGCCGCCGTGGTCGATCTCGAGTAACGTACGCCGGTCCGCCTGATCGGCCGGGTCGAGCCGGTCGAGATCGATCCCGTTGTGCGTGCCCTGGAGGTAGGGGAAGGCGAAGGCCCGCCTGGCCAGCGCCGACAGGTCGCCGTCCGGCAGCAGCCGCTCCAGCAGCGGCCGGTCGAGCCCGAACGACGTCGGATCCCGGTACGCCTCGGGGAACTTCCCGATGGCCTCCCACACCGCGTCGAGAGTGGCCTTCAGCCCCTGCTCGGGCAGCTGCGTGCGGGCCGCGGCGAAGCGCACCCACGCCGACAGCGCGTGCGGCATCGCCTCCTGCTCGGCCACGCTCAGCATCACCTTGCGCGGCAGCCAGTCGAGCAGGAACGTGCGGCACTTGGTCGGGCTCACCCGCAGCGGACGGTTGAAGTCCTGCTCGCAGCCGTAGTCGATGATGTGGTCGGCGCAGCGCGAGGCCGCCGACGGGTCCGACAGGTGCTCGGCGGCGTCGGAGGCGAGGAACTCCGCCGCGAGCATGGCCCGCCGCTCCCTGCTGTAGGGGGCCTCGATGTGCAGCGGCGCCGGCCGCTTGCGGCCAGGGGGCAGGGCCTTGAGCCTGGAACGTGCGAAGGCGTGGTAGGCGCTGTAGCTGTCGCTCACCGGCGGCGGCGTCTTCGGCTCCCTGGTCGCCTTCATCGCCGACTCCAGCAGCGCCCTGGCCTGCTCGGGCGCGATCTCCTCGAACAGCAGCAGCGGGTTGCCCGCCGCCTCGGCCCTGGCCTGTTCGAGCAGCTTGTCGACGTGGGAGGAGACCCAGGCGTCGCGCGCCATACCGTTCATGTTGTAGTCGACCACCATCACCAGCGCGTGCCGGTCGATCGGCTGCTCGCTGTCGTTCCAGCGGTAGGCGAAGGTGCAGATCACCGTGTCCTCGTCGCCGTAGGCGTCGCGGGAGACGTAGCAGCCGGCCGGCTTCACCGCGCCCACCCGGTCGGCCCAGCCCGGCCTGGCCACGCCCGACTCCATCATCGCCAGCGCCGCGCCCTCGGCCTTGGCGCCCTGGCGGGCGTTGCCCAGATAGGCCAGGCAGATCAGCAGCGTCAGCGAGGCGGGCGTGCCGGCCTTGGCCGCGTAGTCGACCAGACCCTCCCCGAGCACCTGCTCGACGTCGCCGCCCCGGACCCGCCTGCCCCACCAGGCTCCGATCATGTCGGAGACCATCAGCTCCGCGTCGAGAGGGGTGCGTACGGCCAGCAGCTCGCGAGCCGCCTGCACCATCTCCTTGAACACGTCGTCTGGCGGGGTGCTCTCCCGGGGATCTCGTCGGTGTCGGCGCACACCCTCACTCTCTCGTATTCCAGGCGCAAACGGTGCGTAGAACTCGGCCCGGTGACCCCGATGTTATCGGGAGTGGCGTTTTCCGCCTGGGCAGGCCGGCATGGGCGCTCCGTACGGCGCCGGCCTTTCCTCCCCGGGCGCGCTAGCGGATGCCCCGGGGAGGAGGCGCGGAGTTCACGATCGCGAGCAGGTGCTCGCGGGCGATGCGTTCCACGATCTCGGGCGTCGCTGAGATGCCCAGATGCTGCGCGCACGCGCACACGTCGGCCACACAGCGGTCGATCGTGTCCACGGGTACGGTTAGGAACTCTTCGGCCAGCCTGAGACTGACCGGTTCCCGCAGGAACCGTGTGGCCAGAGCGAGCATAGATGTGAGATTCCTCTAGAAACCGGGGGGCAAACCCCCAGGAATGCATGCAGGGCGACTTGCGCTCTCATTCCACCCCTTTGCCGCGATGTGTCAAGGCTCCACGACGCCTGTGTTCACTTCACCGGGCGCCCTTTCGTGCGAAGCTGTCTCCATGCGCATCCAGCTCGCCCAGCGGAGCGAGGCAGACGAGCTCCTCGGCCGCAGCCCGCTCGCCCTGCTCGTCGGCATGCTGCTCGATCAGCAGATCCCCATGGAATGGGCGTTCACGGGGCCTTACACCATCTCCCAGCGGCTCGGCCACGACCTCACGGCCGGGGAGATCGCCTCCTACGACCCCGAGGCGTTCGTCGCCCTGCTGGCCGAGAAGCCGGCCGTGCACCGCTACCCCAGGTCGATGGCGGGGCGGGTGCAGAAGCTCGCGGCCCATCTCGTCGAACACTATGACGGGCGTCCCGAGCGGATATGGAACGATGCCGCTGACGGTCAAGAGTTGTTGAAACGACTCAGGGCCCTGCCGGGATACGGTGAGCAGAAGGCCCAGATCTTTTTGGCATTGCTGGGCAAGCAGTTGGGGGTCCAGCCGTCAGGCTGGCGTGATGCGGCGGGAGCCTATGGCGAGGAGGGCTCACACCGATCGGTCGCCGACGTGGTCGACGGCGACTCCCTGGCCCGCGTGCGGGAGGCCAAACAGGAGGCCAAGCGCACCGCCAAGGCCCAGTAGCCGTGCCGCCGGCCGCCCCCGCGGCCCGGGAAACGGGCCCGGCAATTGGGCGCTGTAACCTGATCTTGCTGCGCAATGTGGAGCGACTTTGACAGGATGCGTAGACCCTAAAGGCGACCGGGCCGCGGCGGGGGCTTCCGTCCGTACATGCCCATCGTCGATGATGTACTGCAGGATCCGGTCGCCCGGAGCTGCGCTACGCCGATACACAGTTATGGAGATGTGCCGCGTGGGAGACCCTGGCACGCGACGGAGGTGCGGACCATGAGCGCCGAGACCTCCGTTCCCCGTCCCCGGGAGTCGGATGTGGACATCTCAGACTCCGCCCTCTTCAAGGGCATGCTGTCCGAGGCGGAGTTCGCCTTCGCCTTCTTCGACGCCGACAGCCGCATCCAGCGGGTCAACGACGTGTTCAGCGATGTCGTCAACGTGCCCGCGGACCGCATGGTCGGCCGGCCGCCCGTCGAGGTGCTGGCCGCCGACCTCAGCCAGATCATCACTCACGCCGTGCAGGCCGTCATCGAGAGCGACGCGCCGGTCACCGAGGGCCGCGTGCGCGTCCGGTCCGCCGAGGGCGACACCAGGCACTGGTCGCTGTCGTTCTCGCCGGTTCACGACGATGCCGGCGAGCTGCGCGCCATCGCCTTGGTGGGACTCGACGTGACCGAGAGCCGTCAGACCGAAGAGGCGCTGCGCCGCAGCGAGGAGCGCTACCGCTCGCTGGTGGAGGCGCAGTCCCAGCTCGTCTGGATCACCTCGCCCACCGGAGCGGTCGTCGAGGACGCCCCGCAGTGGCGCGCCATCACCGGCCAGGGCCTGGAGGAATACCTGGCCAGCGGCTGGCTGGAGGTCGTCCACCCCGAGGAGCGCCAGCAGACCGAGGAGGCGTGGCGCGAGGCGCTGCGCGGCCGCACCATGTTCGAGTGGAACTACCGCGTGCGCACCAGGGCCAGCGGTTACCGCCACTTCGAGGTCCGCGCCGTGCCGATCATCCGCCACGGCCGGGTGGTCGAGTGGGTCGGCGCCAACACCGACGTGACCCCGCAGCGCGAGGCCGAGGAGATGCGCGGCAGGCTGACCGACCAGCTCGGCGCCGCCGCCCTGCGCACCGCCCGCCTCCAGGGCGCCACGGCCATGCTGGCCGAGGCGCTCACGGTCGAGCAGGTGGTGCAGGTCATCATCGACGTCGGCCGCACCGCCCTGGCCGCCGACCGCTCGGCGGTCGCGCTGCTCGACACCGACCGCGCCGCGCTCAAGCTGATCAACGGCGAGGGCATCCTGGAGGCGTCCGGCGCCACTGGTGACGAGATCCCGCTGTCCCACTCCAACGTGATGACCATGGCGGTCAACAGCCGCCGGCCCGTGTTCGCCGAGTCCCCCGAGTCGCTGAAGGCCCAGCTGCTCGAAGCGGGCGGCGACGAGGAGGTGCTGGCCGGGTTCCTGGCCCACGGCGACGAGCGCGCCTGGGTGGGCCTGCCGCTGCTCGCCGCGGGACGTGCCCTGGGAGCGCTCCGATTCTCCTTCACGCGCCCGCAGAAGATCTCCCAGGAGGACGGCGTCTTCCTGGAGGCGCTGGCCGGCCAGTGCGCGCTGGCGGTCGAGCGGGCCACGCTGTTCGAGCGTGAGCACCGCACCGCCGAGACGCTGCAGCGCAGCCTGCTGCCCGACCGCCTGCCGGTGGTCAAGGGCCTGGTGCTGGCCCAGCGCTTCCGCTCGGGCAGCCGCCACGTCCAGGTCGGCGGCGACTGGTACGACGCGTTCGTGCTCCAGGACGGGCGCGTCGCGGCCGTCGTCGGCGACGTCATGGGCAAGGGTGTCAAGGCGGCCGCCGGCATGGGCCGCATCCGCAACGCCATGCGGGCACTGGCGCTGACCAACCCGCCGCCCGCGGCCGTGCTCACCGGCCTCGACCGGGTCTTCGAGGCCACGGAAGAGGAAGAGCAGGTCACGACCCTGGCCTACATGGTCGTCGAGCCGGTCACCGGCGAGGGCACGCTGGCCATGGCCGGTCATCCGCCACCCGTGCTGGTTTCGCCCCAGGGCACGGCGATCCTGTGCGACGCCGAGCCCGGCACTCCGCTAGGCTGGCCGACCAGCCGCAGGCAGTTCCGGTTCGTGGTGCCGCCCGGCCATACCGCCGTGCTCTACTCCGACGGACTCGTGGAGAACAGGAAGCGCGGGCTGGATGCCGGTCTCGCAGAGATATGCAGTGTTGTGACCGAAGCGCCGCCTGAGGTCGTCAGTAGTCCGCACATGCTGCTGGACTTCCTGGTTGACCGGATGTTGTCTGGATATGAACAGGATGATGACGTTACCGCGCTCGCAATCCACGTCCCACCAGCCACGAAGAGTGACTGAATGAAACAGTCATAACGGTTGCTTTCGGGTATCAGTGCCCCGCTTACGTACGCACTACTGTCTCGGTCGGCCTAGGGTGGAGGTCAACCGCCGGGAGGTGGCCGTATGGAGTGCGGGGTCGTGCCACAATGCTGTGCAGGTCCGTCGCGGTCCGCACGGCCTCACCGATCTCCGAGAGAGGCAACAGCCCCCCAGCGGGCATCTGGGTCCATTGTCGCCACGCGTTCGTTCGAGAGGTGTTCGTGTCGCCTGCAAGTTCGACTCGCTCGAAGCCACAAGAGCTGAACGAGCCCGTCATTCAGCGACTGCTCGAGCGTGGGCGCTCGCAGGGTTTCCTCGAGTCTGAGGATGTTCGTCAGGCCTTCGAGGAGGCGGACATCCCCATGTCGCACGCCGCCGCGTTCTTGCGGAACCTCAGCAAAGAGGGCGTGACCGTGGTGGTGACCGCCGCGGATTCGGCTGCGCCGAAGAAGTCTCGTGGTCCAGCAAAGCGCCGCACCGCCGCCCCCGTCAAGACCAAGACGGCGGCGGCCGCCAAAGAGCAGCAGCCCGAGACCGTGACCGCGGTCGTGGGCACCGCTGAAGCCGAGCCGGCCGCCAAGAAGGCGGCCCCTGCCAAGAAGGCCGCCCCCGCGGCCAAGAAGGCCGCGGCACCCGCCGCCGCCAAGAAGGCCGAGCAGAAGAATGCTGGGCCTGCCGACACCAAGAAGGCACCCGAGGCCCCGCGGGGCGAGTCGGACGACGACGAGGATCTCGAGCTCGACGGCGACGTGGAGCTGGAGGACCTCGAAGACATCGACGTCGACGACGAGGAGATCGTCGCCGAGGCCGACTCCGAGGGTGACTCCGACGACGACACCGACACCGACGCCGACGAGCCCAAGGTCGTGGCCGAGGCCGTCACGGCGGAGAAGACCGAGGACGAGGTCCTCATCCTCTCCGACGACGACGATGACGCCCCGGTCGCGCAGGTCGCCGCCGCCGGCGCCACCGCCGACCCGGTCAAGGACTACCTCAAGCAGATCGGCAAGGTCCCCCTGCTCAACGCCGAGCAGGAGGTCGAGCTGGCCAAGCGCATCGAGGCGGGCCTGTTCGCCGAGGAGCAGCTGGGCGGCGGCGAGACCGACGGGCTGCCCGTCGACGTCAAGGCCGAGCTCGAATGGATCGCCGAAGACGGCCGGCGCGCCAAGAACCACCTGCTGGAGGCCAACCTCCGGCTCGTGGTCTCGCTGGCCAAGCGCTACACCGGGCGCGGCATGCTCTTCCTCGACCTGATCCAGGAAGGCAACCTGGGCCTCATCAGGGCCGTGGAGAAGTTCGACTACACCAAGGGCTACAAGTTCTCCACCTACGCCACCTGGTGGATCCGGCAGGCGATCACCCGGGCCATGGCCGACCAGGCGCGGACCATCCGCATCCCGGTCCACATGGTCGAAGTGATCAACAAGCTGGCCCGCGTCCAGCGGCAGATGCTGCAGGACCTGGGCCGCGAGCCCACGCCGGAAGAGCTGGCCCGCGAGCTGGACATGACCCCCGAGAAGGTGGTCGAGGTCCAGAAATACGGGCGCGAGCCCATCTCCCTGCACACCCCGCTGGGTGAGGAGGGCGACAGCGAGTTCGGCGACCTCATCGAGGACTCCGAGGCCATCGTTCCGGCCGACGCCGTCAGCTTCACGCTGCTCCAGGAGCAGCTGCACTCCGTTCTCGACACGTTGTCGGAGCGGGAGGCGGGCGTCGTGTCGATGCGCTTCGGGCTCACCGACGGGCAGCCGAAGACGCTCGACGAGATCGGCAAGGTTTACGGGGTGACCCGTGAGCGCATCCGCCAGATCGAGTCGAAGACCATGTCCAAGCTGCGCCACCCGTCCCGGTCCCAGGTTCTGCGCGACTACCTGGACTGAGGTTCGGTCATGATCGGCCTCCGGGCCGGTCCAGATGAAACGGCACGCCCCGCCGGGACTTTTCCCGGCGGGGCGTCCGCTTGTTCCGGTGACGGTTGGGGTCCATGCCTTTCGTGAACGTTGGCCTGGTTTCGTGACGATCGTTGCTGATGGTGGGCCTGGTCTCGGGACGGTTGTTGCTCAGGCCTTCGTGATCGCGGGCCGGGACTCATGACGGCTGCGCTCTTGCCCGCGTAGCGGCGGTCGGGTCGGCCTGTGGCTTCCCGGGTCTCCGGACCTTGGGCTTCCCACTGCCAAGCCCCTCGCGTCCTGCGACTTCGGGCCCCGGGCGCTTCGATGACGTCCCATCGAAGCGGATGGCGTCTCGCACTTCCCGGCCCTTCGCGCCTCTGGCCCTTCACGCCTCTGGACTTGGCCGCCCGACTGATCCCTGCGTGTCCCAAGCCGTCGGGTCCTCGCGTAGGTGGGGTCAGGAGGGGATGTGGACGTCGAGGGTCCAGGGGCGGGAGGGGCGAGAGGGGGCGGTGAGGGTGACGGTGTGGCCGAGGTTGCCGAGGAGCTTGGCCAGGTCGTCCGGGGTGGCGGGTTCCGTGTCCTGGGACAGCAACGTCCTGGCGATCTCGCCTCGGGTCGCCTTGGCCATGTGGCTGACGACCTTGCCGTCGCGGAACACCCGTACCGTCACAGAACGCTCGCCCGGCTGCCAGGCCCCCGCGTACGTGCTCGACCGCAGATCCACCACCAGCCCGGGAACGCGGTCGAGCTCCTTGGTCACCCGCGTGCGCCAGAACGCCGCCAGCCCGCCCAGGGGCGGCAGATTGACGCCCATCGACAGCCGGTACGGCGGAATGTGATCTGTGATCTTCACCACACCCCACAGTCCGGAGAAGATCACCAGCGACTCCTCCGCCCGCGTTCTGGCGTCCGCGGAGAGGGTGGCGAGCCCGAGATTGTCGTACAGCACGCCGGTGTAGAGCTCGGCCGCGGGCAGTGTCGGGGCGGTCTTCAGCTCGGCGTTCTTGGCCAGCTCACCGGCCAGCCCAGGGGTCAGCCCCAGCACGTCGAGGGCGTCGCGGCGCTTGGAAGCGCGTACGAGCGCGTTCATCACCCGCCGGCGGGACCGGTCGAGAGCGGGGAAGGACAGTTCGCCGACGGGCGGGCCGGAGCCCTCGGACGCCTTGCCTTCGGACGGCGGCAGCAGGATCAGCACAGCTCACTAGCTTATTGGCCCTGGTCCGCGCCCTCTCACGGATCCGGTCAAGGCCACGCGGACCCGTGGTCCCGCGAGGTCGCGGCTGATCGGCCAGGTCGCGCCGTTGCCGGCATGGCACCTGCCGGCCGCACGTCAGTGCCTTCGTCACGGGCCGCACGCCAGTGCCTTCGTCGGCCGCATGCCAGCGCCCTCGTCACCAAGCCGACCGGCTTCGACGACGGGCCGCCGCGAGCCCAGCCGCCTGCCCTGCCAGGGGTTTCCACGCAGAACGGCGACCCCGGACGTGCCGGGATCGCCGTTCTGTAACGCGATATGTGGTTATCTCACACGACGGGCGTTGTCAGCGCTCGCCGTTGGGGGCAATTGAAGGGGTTTCGCTGAGTCGAGCCGACTCGTCCAGGATGTCGGCGCCCTTTTCACGCAACGCTGCGACGTGCTGACGCCCATGGTGAGCGCAGAACAGCAACTCCCCACCCACGGGTAGGGTTGCGCGAATGTAGGCCTGGGCACCGCAGCGGTCGCAGCGGTCGAGGGCCGTCAGCGGCTTAACGGGGGCGAGAGCTCCAGTCACGTATCGCCTTTCGGGTCACCCCCGCCGAAGCGAGGATCTGGCGTCAGTCACTTGGAACAACATCTAACCGGACGTGGACGTTCCCAACCGCCCCCTCGCTACGCCCAGAGCAGAATGTGCCCGAAAGTAATGACGATCAGCCGGTTGGTAACACCAAACGTGCCACCGTGGCAAGCTTGTACGCGCGCGTAGGGGAAGAGCGATAGGCTACGCACACATGTTCGATGCCTAGGCGGGAGGAGCTGGAGTGACGCTAGTGGAGGCGGGTTACACGGCTCGTCACCTGTCGGTGCTTGAGGGCCTCGAGGCCGTTCGCAAGCGACCCGGCATGTACATCGGGTCCACCGACAGTCGCGGGCTCATGCACTGCCTCTGGGAGATCGTGGACAACGGCGTCGACGAGGCGCTCGCGGGGCACTGCGACCGGATCGAGGTCGAGCTCTACGCCGACGGGTCCATCGAGGTACGCGACAACGGGCGGGGCATTCCCGTCGACATCGAGCCGAAGTCCGGTCTGGCGGGTGTCGAGCTCGTCTACACGAAGCTGCACGCGGGCGGCAAGTTCGGCGGCGGCTCCTATGGCGCCTCCGGCGGTCTGCACGGCGTGGGCGCCTCCGTGGTCAACGCCCTGTCGGCCAGGGTCGACGTCGAGGTCGACCGCGACGGCGTGGTCCACGAGATCAGCTTCCGCCGCGGCGTGCCCGGGATCTTCGACGGCGAGGGGCCCACGGCCAAGTTCAAGAAGAAGTCCGGCCTGCGCATCGGCTCCAAGCCTCCGACCAACCCCACCGGCACGCGCGTGCGCTTCTGGGCCGACAAGCAGATCTTCCTGCCCGACGCCGAGGTCTCGCTCGACGAGATCCACGTGCGCCTGCGGCAGACGGCGTTCCTGGTGCCCGGGCTGACCCTGGCGGTCGTCGACAGCCGGCACGAGGAGCGCATCGAGGACGAGTTCCGCTTCGACGGCGGCATCTCCGAGTTCACCGAGTTCCTGGCCCGTGACGAGCCGGTCTGCGACGTGCTGCGGCTGCAGGGCCTCGGTCACTTCCGCGAGACCGTGCCCGTCCTCGACGACCAGGGCCACATGACGCCCACGGAGGTCGAGCGCGAGCTGAGCGTCGACGTGGCGGTGCGCTGGGGCAAGGGCTACGAGTCCACCGTGCGCTCGTTCGTCAACGTCATCTCCACGCCCAAGGGCGGCACCCACCTGACCGGTTTCGAGCGCGGCCTCGTCCGTACGATCAACGAGCTGCTGCGTGAGACCCGCCTGCTGAAGAACGGCGACGACCCCGTCACCAAGGACGACATCTCCGAGGGCCTGACCGGCGTCGTGACGGTCAGGGTGCCGGAGCCGCAGTTCGAGGGCCAGACCAAGGAGGTGCTCGGCACCTCCGCGGCCACCCGCATCGTCTCCCACGTGGTCTCGCGTGAGCTCAAGGAGCTGTTCGCCAACCCGCCGCGCGGCTACAAGCAGCCGCTGCGCGCCGTGCTGGAGAAGATCGTGGCCGCCGCGAAGGCCCGCATCGCGGCCCGCGAGCACCGCGACAACCAGCGCCGCAAGAGCGCGCTGGAGAGCTCGGCGTTGCCGGCCAAGCTGGTCGACTGCCGCAGCGACGGCGTCGACCGCAGTGAGCTGTTCATCGTCGAGGGCGACTCCGCGCTCGGCACCGCCAAGCTGGCCCGCGACTCGGAGTTCCAGGCCCTGCTGCCGATCCGGGGCAAGATCCTCAACGTCCAGAAGGCGTCCGTGAGCGACATGCTCAAGAACGCCGAGTGCGCCGCCATCATCCAGGTGGTCGGAGCCGGCTCCGGGCGCTCGTTCGACATCGAGGCCGCCCGCTACGGCAAGGTCATCCTCATGGCCGACGCCGACGTGGACGGCGCTCACATCCGCTGCCTGCTGCTGACCCTCTTCCACCGCTACATGCGGCCGATGGTGGAGGCCGGGCGGGTCTTCGCCGCCGTGCCGCCGCTGCACCGCATCGAGCTGACCAACCCGGGGCGGGGCAAGGAGAAGTACATCTACTGCTACTCCGACGCCGAGCTGCACAAGACGCTGCGCGATCTCGAACGGCGCGGCAAGCGGTGGAAGGACCCGGTGCAGCGTTACAAGGGTCTGGGCGAGATGGACGCCGACCAGCTGGCCGAGACGACCATGGACCCGCGCCACCGCATCCTGCGCCGGGTCAGGATCGAGGACGCCGAAGGGGCCGAGGGCATCTTCAACCTGCTGATGGGCAGCGAGGTAGCGCCGCGCAGGGAGTTCATCGTCAACAGCGCGGCCGAGGTCGACCGCGACCACATCGACGCCTGACGCCGCCTTGCCGCCGGGGCCGGTGCTCAGGCGCCTGACCCGCTGTGCCGGGGCCGGCGTCCGAGCCCGCTGGGCCGGAGCCGGCGTCCGAGCCGGTGCTCGGGGTCCGACGTCTCGCCGAGCATCCGCTGCTGCGGCGCCGGATGCCTGGGCCGGTCTCCTCGTCCGGTCCTTTCTTCGGGCTCGGCGTCGGGTCGTCCGGGCGTGTTCTCAGGGGATGCGTCCTGCTGGGGGCTCAGGCGGCCGGTCGGGGCTGGAGGGAGTTCTGGGCGGTCCCGGGCCCCCTGGGCTCTCCTGCGGGCTTTCAGAGCCTTCTGGGGCGCATCTGGCCTTGTTGGGGCGCGCGTCCCACCTTCAAGGGCACCCTGGAGGCCGGGATGATCGCCAGGGACGGTGAACGGAAGCGCTCGGCCGGCGCGGGAACGGCCCCGCCTGGGTGACAGGGCCGCCTAGCGTCCTTCGCCGCGAGTCCGCGAGCCGGTGCCTCCGGGTGGGTCAGTGGGGAGACGGGGTCAGGCGGCCGGTGTGGACGTCGTAGATGCCGCCGGACACCGGCATGTCCCGGGGCAGGAACGGGGTGGTGCGGATGCGGGTGAGGTCGTGCTTCAGCGCCTCGCTCTGGTCGGGCACCGTGTGGAACTCCAGGCTCCTGGTGTCCACCCCGTGGTCGCGGGTCAGCGCGTGCACCTCCGCGTCCGTCACCTTGGCCATGCCGCAGTCCGTGTGCGGCATGATGAGCACCCGGTTCACCCCGAGCACGTAGACGGCGAGCACCAGAGTACGCAGCACGTCGTCCGTCACCCTCGCACCGGCGTTGCGCAGGATCTTGGCGTCCCCGGGTTGGAGGCCGAGCAGGCCCAGGGGGTCGATGCGTGAGTCCATGCAGGTCACGACGGCCAGCCCGCGTGCCGCACGGCCGGTGAGATCAGAGCCCCCGAAGCTCTCGGCGAACTTCGCGTTTGCGCTGTACAGGTCGTCGAACGCATTCATGGCACAAATACTCCCGTACGACTAAAGGTCGGCCCCTTCCGGGGTGGCGACTGGCTGAACTTTGCGAACGTCCCCCGATACGCACTCACTTTGAGTGATGATGTCGTAGCCGTATGTACGTAACCAGAGAAGGTTAGTCGTGAGCAGGTCAGAATCGCTAGCCGCGTATCTCCGGGGCCAGGCCCGGCGCCGCCTCGACCGTGTGGAGTCCAGGGACGACGGCCGCAACGCCAAGTGCGCCCTGGCACTGCTCGACACCGCCGCCTACGCGGCCAGCCTCCCCGACGACGACCCGCTGATCCTCATGCTGGACGAGGCCGGTTGTTTCGGTCCGCTGGGGTGCGAGCAGTTCGACCCGGGGGAGGCGGGGACCAAGCTGATCCGCCTCTGGGAGGGCGGCGAGCCGCACGAACTGCTGCTCGCCCTGCCCGCCGCCATCACCGCCGCGCCCTGAGCGCGGGCGCCCGCACGCGCTTCTGTACGGGCGTCCATCCGGGGTTCTACGGTTTGAGGCCGACGCCCACGTACCACCACTCGCTGCCCGCGAGCTCCGTCTCCCACACCTCCTCGGGGCGCCAGTCCGCCACGTGCGTCACCCCCGGCTCGATCAGGTCGAAGCCGTCGAACATGCGGGTGACCTGCTCCCGGCTGCGGTGGACCAGGGGCGCGTCCACGTCGTCGTACACCTCCCGCGCCGCCTCTCCCACCTCGGGATGAGCGTCGTCGGTGAGGTGGGAGACGACCAGGGCGCTGCCGGGGGCCAGGCGGTCGCGGAAGGTCGCCACCACGTCCCAAGGGTCCTCGCGGTCGGTCAGGCAGTGCAGCACGCCGAGGAAGACCACGCCGACCGGCCTCGTGAAGTCGATCAGCCGCTTCGTCTCGGGGGCGTCGAGGATCGAGCCGGGGTCGCGGACGTCGGCGTCCAGCATCGTGATGTTCGCGTCCGTGCCGGCCAGCAGGGCGCGGCCGTGGACGATCACCACCGGGTCGTAGTCCACGTAGAGGACGTGCGCTTCGGGGTGGACGGTGCGGGCGACCTCGTGCACGTTGTTCTGGTTGGGCAGGCCGGTGCCGAGGTCGATGAACTGGTCGATGCCCAGATTGGCGACGCTGCGGACGGCGCGGCCCAGAAAGCGCCGGTTGGCCAGGCAGATCTCCCTGCTCGGGCCCAAGGCCATGATCTTCTCGGCTGCCTCGCGGTCGGCCGCGAAATTGTCCTTGCCGCCGAGGTAGTAGTCATACATGCGCGCCGCGTTGGGAACACTGGGGTTGATGCCCACGGGAACGCGCGAGGGGTTGGTCATGCCGGCCCTTCAGATCCACACCGCAAACTGCTCAGAACAGATCGTAACGCTCATGTGACCCAGTTTTCGATCTTTCGTTAAGATCGCCGGGCTCGCAAAGCGTGATCAACACTCACGGCGGCCAGGATGAGCAGGCCCTCGACGACCGGGCGGTAGGTGGAGTTCCAGCCGAGCAGGTTGAAGCCGTTGCCGATCAACGTGAGGATCAGCACGCCCACCATGCCGCGCCAGATCGCCCCCTGCCCACCGAGGATGCTCGTGCCGCCGATCACGGTCGCCGCGATGGCGGTCAGTTCCAGCAGCGTGCCCATGTCCGGCTGCGCCGAGCCGCCGCGCGCCGCCAGCACCAGCCCCGCCAGCCCGGCGCACAGGCCGCTGATCGCGAACGCGCCCACGCGCACGGAACGCACGCCGATCCCGGCCAGCCAGGCCGCCGTGGGGTTGCCGCCCACGGCGTACACGCGGCGGCCGAAGGTGGTGCGGGCCAGCAGCAGCGACGTGACCACGGCCACCACCACCAGCAGCAGGGAGGAGGCGGTGACGCCGCCCAGCACGGTGGGCCAGCTCAGCGACTGGAAGGACTCCAGCAGGCCCGCCCCCGGGTAGACGATCGCGCCGCCGGTGATGACGAGCGCCAGGCCGCGGTGCACGATGCCGAGCGCGAGCGTGGCGATGAACGAGTGCACCCGCGACAGCACCACGACCACGCCGTTCAGGGTGCCGAGCAGGCCGCCGGTCACCACGGCGGCGGCGTACCCGGCGGGCACCCCGGCGCGCTCGGTGACGAGCACCGCCACGATGGCGCTCACGGCGAGCACCGCACTGGCGGACAGGTCGAAGACGCCGCAGATCACGCACACCGTCATCCCGCACGCCAGCAGGCCGACGACCACGGCCTGGTCCAGCAGGTTGACCAGGTTCCCCGCGCTCAGGAACGTGTCGGTGGCCAGGGAGAGCGCCACCACCAGGACCGCGACCGCCAGGACGATCCCGTGGTCCCGCAGCGACCTGGCCGTCATTCGTCGTATTCGCCGCTCACCTGGGCCAGCGCGTCCTTGGTCCCCATGCTCGTGCCGGGCCGGACGTCCGTCGCGAGGTTCGTGGCGGGCATCTGCTCGCCGCGCGCCTTGCGCAGCCCCAGCTCCGCGGCCTTGGCGCCGAGGGTCTTGACGGGCAGGTAGTACGCGCCGAACCAGCGTCCCTCGCGCACCGCCTGGACGGTCTGGCGGGAGGCGCCGTTGGCGACATACATGATGTCCTTGCCCTTCGCCACCGCCTCGGCCCCGAGGATGGCCTGCGACGCGCCGATGATCACGTCGATGCCGGGGTTCTTCTGCAGCACGTCCTGCATCGCCTTGCGCCCGCTCTCCTGCGTGTAACCGCCTTCGAGCTGGGCCTTCACCTCGACGCCCGGCGCGGCCTTCAGCTTGGCCACGGCGGCCTGGGTGCGGGCGTTGTCCAGCGGCAGCGCCTTGAGCCCCTCCAGGTAGCCGACCTCGCAGGGGTCCAGCTTCTTGCTCGCGCACGCCTGGATCGCCAGCTCACCGAGGCCCTCGCCGTTCAGCGTGGGCACGTCGATCAGCGTGATCGTGCCGTCCACCTGGGGGTCGGCGGTGTCGTAGCGGGTGCCGACGGGGGTGAACTGCACGACGACGGTGATCCCGGCCTGCACGGCGGAGCCGATCGCCGGCACCACGGCCGCGCCGTCGTTGGCCTGGACCACGAACACCTCGAACCGCTTGGCCGTCACGGCGTCCTGGAGCTGGCGCACCTGGGCCTGGGCATCGAAGTTCGAGTCGAGGAACTCCGCGGTGGCGCCGTTCGCCTTCGCGTACTCCTCGACGCCGGCGAACGTGGCGGCCGAGAAGGAGTTGGCCTTGGCGAAGCCGAAGAAGCCGATCCGCTTGGCTCCGCCGGACGTCCCCGGCGAGGTCGCGGCGGAGGCGCTCGGCGACGGGCCGCCGTCCGCGTTCGAGGTGCCCGTGTTCGGGTTGACGCAGCCGGCGGCGAGCAGGCTCACCGCGGCCAGGCCGGGTAACGCGGTCCATCGTGCGGCCATCTCGGTCTCCATTCGCGTCGTCGGCGACCTGCCCGGGACTTCGTTTCCATGATCATAGGGAACGCGGCGGTACGTGATGAGGCGAATGGAGATCACCGGTTCATCCGGGTTCGTTGCCCGGCTTCCACTTGATGCCGCAGCCGAGCGACGGGCGCTGCTGCTCCGGCACCGGCTCGCCGTCGAGCAGGGCGTCGATGGCGGCCCGCAGCGACTCGCCGGTGACCGGCACGTCGTTGCCCGGCCTGGAGCCGTCGAACTCGCCGCGGTAGGCGAGCCGGAAATCTCCGTCGTAGAGGAAGAAGTCCGGCGTGCAGGCCGCCCGGTAAGCCTTGGCCACCTCCTGGGTGTCGTCCAGCAGATACGGGAACGAGAACCCCGCCCGCGCCGCCTGCTCCGCCAGGTGTGTCGGGTCGTCGTCGGGGTAGTTCACGCTGTCATTGCTGCAGATGGCCACGATCGACAATCTGGCGTCGTAGTCCCCGGCCAGCGCGCCGAGGCCGGCTTCGATGTGCCGCACGTACGGGCAGTGGTTCGACAGGAACGCCACGAGTGTGGCGGGAGAACCCTTGAGGTCTTCGAGTGAGACGCTGCCGCCGCTGATGGCGGTCAGGTCGAAGGCGGGCGCGGGAGTGCCGAGCGGGACCATGAACGAGTTGGCAGCCATGGCATCCATTCTCGTCTGAGAGGGGTTCACGGTAATGGGCGGTATCGCGAAGTTCCGAACCGTTGTGGTGGACTGTCCGGATCCACGGGCTCTGGCGGACTTCTACGCCGCCTTGCTGGGCTGGCCGGTCACCTCGGTGGAGGACGACTGGGTCGTGGTCAGCGACGGCGGGCCGCCCAAGAGGCTGGCGTTCCAGCTCGCGCCCGACCACCAGCCGCCCGCCTGGCCGGACCCGGACCGCCCGCAGCAGTTCCACCTCGACGTGACGGTCGACGACCTGGACGAGGCCGAGGCCCAGGTGATCAAGATCGGCGCGACCAAGCACGCGCACCAGCCCAGCGAGGACGACGACTTCCGCGTCTTCCTCGACCCGGCCGGCCACCCGTTCTGCCTCTGCCGGGACTGAGCTGGGTCGCTGGACGGGGGAGTGGCCGGTCCCGCTTCCACAGCAGGGCCGGCCGCCTGCGGGTTGGAGCTCCTGCCGGCCTGACCCCTGGGGGACCCGTCACCTGTGAATCCGGATCGCGCGGATCCGGCCTCTGCGGGCCCGGGCGCCTGGTTCGGTTCGCGCCGGACCCGCGGGTCCACGTGGTCAGCCGCCGATGTGGTGGCCGGCGGGAAGGGTCATTCGTCGGCGGATGGCTCGTCCGCGCTGGTCACCTCAGCCGACGCCCCGCCCGGCAACGCCTCGGGGCCGGAGGCGAGGGCGCCGCCGATGGCGCCGATCGTGTGGGTGAGCCGGACTCCGGAGCCGTCGCGGCGGCCGATCTCCTCCGGCAGCGGCACCGGCTTGCCCACCGCCGAGACCGCCTTGGCCGGAGCCGGGCCGGCCCAGGCCAGCAGCAGCTCGTCCTCGCCCTTGAGGAAGCGCTGGGCCCGCACGCCACCCGTGGCCCGTCCCTTGGCGGGAAACTCGGCGTAGTCGGACACCTTGCCACCGCCCACCTGGGTGCCGGGCAACGCCGTGGAGGAGCCGGCGACGGTGACCACCTGCGCGGGACGCTCGGGGTCGACCACGCCGAACCAGATCACCCGGGCGCCGTCGTCGAGCCGGATGCCGGCCATGCCGCCCGCGGGCCGGCCCTGGGGACGTACGAGAGCGGCGGAGAAGCGCAGCAGCTGGGCGTCGGAGGAGATGAACACCAGGTCATGGGCCTCGGACACCAGCTCGACGGCCCCCACCACGGTGTCGCCGTCCTTGAGGGTGATCACCTCGAAGTCGTCGCGGTTGGCCGGATAGTCGGGCACCACCCGCTTGACCACGCCCTGCGCGGTGCCGAGCGCGAGGCCCGGCCCGTCGGGGTCGAGGGAGCCGAGCCCGATCACCTTCTCGTCGGGCTGCAGGGACACGTATTCGGACACCGGATGCCCGCCCGACAACGACGGCGGGTTGGCCGAGGGCGGCAGCGTCGGCAGGTCGACGACCTGGACCCGGATCAGCCGGCCCAGCGAGGTGACCACGCCGACCTCGCCTCGCACGGACGTGCGCACGACGCTGACCAGCACGTCGTGGGCGGTCCGGTCGCCCTCGCCGGGCAGTGGCGTGGCGTCGGGGGTGCGGGCCAGCAGGCCGGTGGAGGACAGCATGGCCAGGCACGGGTCGTCGGCCACCTGCAGCGACGTCACCGGGGTGCGGGCGACGCCGGGCGCCTCCAGCAGGACGGTGCGGCGCGGCGTGCCGTATTTCTTGGCCACCTCGGCCAGCTCGCCCGAGACGACCTGACGCAGCTTGGCCTCGGAGGAGAGGATCTCGGTGAGCTTGGCGATCTCGTCGCTCAGCGTCTCCTTCTCGCGGTCGAGCTCCAGCTTGTCGTAGCGGGTCAGGCGGCGCAGCGGCGTTTCGAGGATGTAGGCGGCCTGGATGTCGGTGAGGTCGAACACCTCCATCAGCCGGGTCCGCGCCTGCGCGGAGTCGTCGGAGGAACGGATGACCTGGATGACCTCGTCGATGTTGAGCAGCGCGATGATCAGGCCGTCGACCAGGTGCAGGCGCTCCTCGCGCTTGCGCCGCCTGAACTCCGACCTGCGCCGCACGACCTCCAGCCGGTGGTCCACATAGACCTGCAGCAGCTCGCGCAGCCCGAGCGTGCGCGGCTCGCCGTCGACCAGGGTGACGTTGTTGATGCCGAACGTCTCCTCCATCGGCGTCAGCCGGTAGAGCTCCTCCAGCACCGCCTCGGGGATGAAGCCGTTCTTGATCTCGATGACCAGCCGCAGGCCCTTGTGCCGGTCGGTGAGGTCCTTGAGGTCGGCGATGCCCTGGAGCTTCTTGCTGGTCACCAGCTCCTTGATCTTGGTGACCACGCGCTCGGGGCCGACGTTGTAGGGGAGCTCGGTGACGATGATGCCCTTGCGCCGCGGCGTGATCTGCTCGACCTCGCACTTGGCGCGCATGCGGAACGTGCCACGACCGGTCTCGTAGGCGTCGCGCACCCCCTGCAGCCCGATGATCGAGCCGCCCGTCGGCAGGTCCGGGCCGGGGACGTATTTCATCAGCTCGTCGAGCGTGGCGTCCGGCTTCTTGATCAGGTGGCGGGCGGCGGCCACGACCTCGGTCAGGTTGTGCGGCGCCATGTTGGTGGCCATGCCGACCGCGATGCCGCTCGTGCCGTTGACCAGCAGGTTGGGGAACGCCGACGGCATGACGACCGGCTCGGTCTCCTGGCCGTCGTAGTTGGGCTTGAAGTCGACGGTGTCCTCGTCGAGCGAGTCGACCATGAGCATCGCCGCCGGGGCCAGCCTGGCCTCGGTGTAACGCATGGCGGCGGGCAGGTCGTCGGGCGAGCCGAAGTTGCCGTGGCCGTCGACCAGCGGCAGGCGCATCGAGAACGGCTGCGCCAGGCGCACCAGGGCGTCGTAGATCGCGCTGTCGCCGTGGGGATGCAGCTTGCCCATCACGTCGCCGACGACGCGCGAGGACTTGACGTGGCCGCGGTCGGGGCGCAGGCCCATCTCACTCATCGAGTAGAGGATGCGCCGCTGCACCGGCTTGAGGCCGTCGCGCGCGTCGGGCAGGGCGCGCTGATAGATCACCGAGTAGGCGTACTCGAGGTAGCTCGCGCGCATCTCGGAGGAGACGTCGATGTCGACGATCCGCTCCTCGAAATCCTCAGGTGGGGGTGCAGTCGTGCGTCGGGCCATCTTGTGCTGCGCGGCTGCCTCGGCCGTCGCGCCGAGGGGAAGCGCATCCTCCTTCTGTACTCGAGCAGTAACCGTAGCCGTCAGCCCGCTGGACAAGCGTCAGATCGGCGTGTGGGGCGTCGACAGAAGCGCGTGCGGCCACGGACCGGCAGGGATCGCGACGTGTCCGCCCTTGGAGATGATGGCATGAGCCAGGGCTCCAGTGGCGTATCCATAGTGTCGCTCAAGCCTCGGCCGGCCGAGGCGGGGAGAACCGTAACGATCTGTCTGTCTTCGAGGATACGGCCCGCTGGTCACGTACGGATCCTAGCGGCCCTCCGTCGTTTATCGCAAACGTGTTCGATGCACAGTGTCGAGCTTGACCAAGCAATTGCTTGGTCTTACCGTTCTGCTCATGGGATCCCCCTGATTACGGAGGCGTCATGATCGAGTTTCATCCCGTGACCAAGCACATCGGCGCCGAGGTCACCGGGGTCGATCTGCGCAAGCCGCTGTCGCAGGAGGAGGTCGTCACCCTGCGGGAGGGGTGGCTCAAGTACCACGTGCTGTTCTTCCGCGACCAGCACATCGACGACGAGCAGCACGTGCAGTTCGCCCTCAACTTCGGCACGCTCAACCACCCGGCCTTCAAGAAGGATTCCAGCAGCCCCATCCACGTCCTCGACCAGACCTCGCCCAAGGGTGAGGGCGGGGACGAGTGGCACAGCGACAACACCTTCGAGCCGACGCCGCCGATGGGCTCGCTGCTGCGCTGCGTCCAGTTGCCCTCGGTGGGCGGCGACACGTGCTGGGCCAACACCCACCTGGCGTACGAGACGCTCTCGCCTCCCATCCAGCGGCTGTGCGACGAACTGACCGCCGAGCACGACATCACGATGTCGATGAAGAAGGCGATCTCGAAGGGGCATCCCTTCGACCTGGCCGAGATCCAGGCGAAGTGGCCGCCGATCGTGCGTCCCGTGGTGCGCGTGCACGCGGAGACCGGCCGCAAGGCGCTCTTCGTCAACCGCGCCTCGACCACCCGCCTCATCGGGCTGAGCGACCGGGAGAACGAGGCGCTGCTGCCGTTCCTGATCGACCACATCCGCTCGCCGGAGTTCCAGCTCCGGCTGCGGTGGCGGCCGGGAACGCTCGCCTTCTGGGACAACCGTCCGACGCAGCACTACGCGGTCGCCGACTACACCGAGCGCCGCCGGATGCATCGGGTCACGATCAACGCTTTCCCCGAGCACGCTGACAAGATCTGAAATCATCATTTCCTACGGCACGCGGGCGTCACCGCCACCCACCGCACATGGCTGATGGCCTCCAGGAAAACGCCCTCTGACCCGCACAGGGCGGGCCGCCGTGACGTGCGCATCGTGGGCCGTCCGCGTGGTGACCGGTTGACCACGCGGGAGGCCCACAGAGCGCACGTCACGGCGGCCCGCCCCGTGAACCGGAGGAGCGTTCCCCTGGACGGGGCCCGGCCACGTGCGGCGGGTGGGGCCGGCTCCGCGAAGCCGTAAAGGAAGAAGGCGGTTGTAGGGACGGTCATCGCGGGGAGAAAGCCGCGACAACGAGATGGATCGGGGAGTATTTGGTCGGGGGGAGCTGGTAACAAAGAGGCATGATTGAAGCCCCCGATGCCGCGATGCTGCGGGAAGAGGCCGAGGAGCGCCTGCGGGCGCTGGCCGGCGAGCACGCCGTCCTCCGCGACGACCAGTGGGCCGCCATCGAGGCCCTCGTGCTCGGCCGCCGCAGGGTGCTGGTCGTGCAGCGCACCGGCTGGGGCAAGTCGGCCGTCTACTTCGTCGCCACCGCGCTGCTGCGCGAGCTCGGCGAGGGCCCCACGGTCATCGTCTCGCCGCTGCTGGCGCTCATGCGCAACCAGATCGCCGCCGCCGAGCGGGCCGGAATCAGCGCCGTCACGATCAACTCCGCCAACCCCGAGGCCTGGGAGGAGATCTACGGCCAGGTCGCCGAGGGCATGGTCGACGTGCTGCTGGTCAGCCCCGAGCGGCTCAACAACCCCGACTTCCGCGACAACGTCCTGCCCGAGCTGGCCGAGAGCGCCGGGCTGGTGGTGGTCGACGAGGCCCACTGCATCTCCGACTGGGGTCACGACTTCCGCCCCGACTACCGCCGGCTGTCCACGCTGTTCGCGGAGCTGCCGCCGGGCATCCCGGTGCTGGCCACGACCGCCACCGCCAACGCGCGCGTCACCCGTGACGTGGCCGAGCAGTTGCGCCTGCCCGCCGAGCTGCGGCCCGACGGCGACGACACGCTCGTCCTGCGCGGGCCGCTCGAGCGCGAGAGCCTGCACCTGAGCGTCGTCCGCCTGCCCACCGCCGAGCAGCGCCTGGCCTGGCTGGCCCAGACGCTGCGCGAGCTGCCCGGCTCCGGCATCGTCTACACCCTCACCGTCGCGGCCGCCCACGAGATCGCCGGCTACCTGCGCGAGCAGGGGATCGAGGTGGCCGCCTACTCCGGCCAGACCGAGCCGTCAGAACGGCTGGCCGCCGAGGACGCGCTGCTCGGCAACCGGATCAAGGCGCTGGTGGCCACGAGCGCGCTCGGGATGGGCTTCGACAAGCCCGACCTGGGCTTCGTCATCCACGTGGGCGCGCCGCAGTCGCCCGTGGCCTACTACCAGCAGGTCGGCCGGGCCGGGCGCGGCGTCGAACGGGCCGAGGTGATCCTGCTCCCCGGCACGGAAGACCGCGACATCTGGGCCTATTTCGCCTCGCTGGCCTTCCCGCCCGAGCCCGTCGTCCGCACCACGTTGCAGACCCTGGAAGAGCGCGGCCTGATGTCCACCCCCGCCCTTGAGACCGCCGTCGACCTCAGCCGCAGCCGCCTGGAGATGATGCTCAAGGTGCTCGACGTCGACGGCGCCGTCCGCCGGGTCAAGGGCGGCTGGGAGGCCACCGGGCAGGAGTGGGCCTACGACGGCGAGCGCTACGCCCGCATCGCCGCCGAGCGCGGGGCCGAGCAGCAGGCCATGCTCGCCTACCTGACCACGACCGAGTGCAGGGAGCAATACCTGCGCCGGCACCTCGACGACGACACCGCCACCCCGTGCGGGCGCTGCGACAACTGCACCGGCCGCCACCGTTCCCCGGAGATCGCCGCCCAGGCCGTCGAGACCGCCCGCGAACGCCTGAGCAGGCCGGGCGTCGAGATCGAGGCCCGCAGGCAGTGGCCGACCGGCCTGTCCGACCTGTCCGGGCGGATCAAGCCCGAGCTGGGCGCCGAGCCCGGCAGGGCGCTCGGGCGGCTGACCGACATCGGGTGGGGCAACCGGCTGCGGGAGCTGTTCGCCGGAGACGATCAGCCGGTGGCCGACGACATGTTCGCCGCCGTGATCAAGGTTCTGTCGGCCTGGGAGTGGGGTGCGCGGCCTGTCGCCGTGGTCAACGTTCCTTCGGCGACGCGGCCCAAGCTCGTGCGCGGGTTCGCCGAGCGGCTCGCGCAGGTGGGGCGGCTGACGTATCTGGGCGAGCTGGGCTATCGGGCCGGGTCGCCGGGGCAGCAGTTCAACAGCGCCAAGCGGGTGCAGGCGATCAGGGGCACGCTGGCCATGCCGAAGGACCTCAGTGCGGCCGTCGCCGGTTGCGGCGGGCCGGTCCTGCTGGTGGACGACCGGGTCGACACGGGCTGGACGATGACGCTGGCGGCGGCGCTGGTCCGCCACGCGGGCGCTCCCGCCGTGCTGCCCCTGGCCCTCGCCGTCACCAGCTGACCCTCGTCCCACGGCGTGCCGTCGCGCGGAGAACGGGCGCCGTGGCGCGCCGGCCGTCGTGCGATGCTGAACCATCGTGCGGTGCCGAGCGTCGTGCGGTGCCGAGCGTCGTGCGGTGCCGAGCGTTGTGTGGTGCCGAGCGTCGTGCGGTGGTGAGCTGTCGTGCGGTGCCGGGCGCCAGGAGCCGGTGCCTGGGGTCAGGAGCTGGTGCAAGGGGTCAGGAGGCGGTGCTCACGCCGATGGTGGTCAGGTCGTAGTCGGCGTAGATCGGGCTGACGTGAAGGTCGGTGGCCCTGGTGCCGCGCAGGAGCAGCGAACGGCGCCAGGTCAGCGGCACCAGCACCGCCTCACCGGCCACCCGCCGCTCGGCCTCCGCCCACAGCCCGGCCCTGATCCTCGGGTCGAGCTGGCTGGTCGCCCGGTCCAGGACCGCGTCCACGGTGGGCAGCCGGACACTGACGTTGAACGAGAACTCCTTCTCCCTGATCCGCCTGCTGTCCACCATCTCGGGCAGGAACGAGTACGGATCGGGCCAGTCGTAGATCCACGACTTGGCGATGAGCCCCACCTGGTTCTTCTTCAGGTACTCAGGGCTGCCGCCCTTGGACTGGTGGAACTCCGGGACCGGCGCCGCCTCCAGCGACACGTCGATGCCCACCTCGGCCAGCGTGGCCTTGACCGCCTGCGCCACCGCCGTCTCCTGGGGCAGGTCGCGGTAGAGGTACTTGGCCGGGAAGCCGCCGGCCCTGCCGCACCTCGCCAGGTCCTGCCGGGCGGCGGCCGGGTCGCCGTCCGCCGTCAGCCCGGGGACGGCCGCGTGCTGCCCCGGCACCGTGGGCGGCACCAGCGACGTGGGCACCTCGTCCGGCAGCGGCAGGTCGGCCGTCCGCACGGCGTTCAGGTCGAGCGCGCGCACCACCGCGCGGCGGCAGTCGGGCCGGTCGAACGGCGGCACCTGCGGATTGATCGCCAGCACGCGCACCGTCGTGATCGGGGCGTCGGCCTGGGCCTTGCGCGCGGGGTCGCCGAGCACCGCCGCGATCTCGCCGTCCGGCACGAGCGGCCCCACCTCGGCCTCTCCCGCCTTGAACCGGTCGGCCGCCTGGGCCGCGTCCATCCCGTAGGTGAGCTCGAAGCGGTCGGGCAGTGCGGTGCGATTGGGGTCGGACTCGGGTGACCAGTTGGGGTTGCGCTCCAGGACGACGGAGTTCTCCGCGACCCGGGCGAACCGGTACGGACCCGACGAGACCACCTTGAGCTGGTAACCGTCGCGCGTGTCCTTCGCCTTCGGCACCGGGATCGTCTCGGGCAACTGGACGAGGTGGTCGAACGTGGCGAACGGCTCCTTCAGGTGGAACACGATCGTGCGATCGTCCGGCGTCTCGATCGCGGACGTGGTGACGGCGGTGGGCGACTTGTAGGCGCCCTGGTAGCCGGCGGGCAGGTCGAGCATGAGGTCGAAGTAGCTGGTGCCCTGCTCGAAACCGGAGTCCATGCTGCGCAGCACCGCGTACGCGACGTCGGCCGAGGTAATCGGCGTCCCGTCCTCGAACTTCAGGCCCTGCCGGAGCGTGTAGGTCCAGGTCTTGCCGCCGTCACTCGGCTTGCCGAGCGATTCGGCCAGGTCAGGCACGATCCGCGTCCCCGCCGCGCCCGGGGCCGGCTTGAACATCGTCAGCGCGCGGCCGTAGAGGCGGACCATGTTCCACGACTGCGTCATGTACATGTCGGCCGGGTCCGTGGAGTCCAGGCCGACCGCCGACGCCAGGCGTACGGTGCCGCCCTTCTTGCCGGACGGGCGTACGACGGAGGTGAGCGCGCTCCCGTAGGCGACAGGGCCGGGCGTCGTCGTGGTGGCGGCGGTGCGGTCGTTGAACTGGACGACCATCCAGGCGACCAGCCCCACGACCACCGCCGTCGCCGCCGCGCCCGCCGTGATCAACAGCCCCCGCCGACCCCGCCGCCCCGGCCCGGTCGGCCCCGTCGACCCCCGCCCCGGCGCACCGCCGCCGACCGGTAAGTCCTGGCCCGGTAAACCTTGGGCCGGTAAGTCCTGGCCGGGCAAGTCCTGCCCCGGTAGGGGGACGGCCGTGAAGGCGGCCGGCTCGGCGAGTCTGCGCGTCCCGCCGGGCGTGGCGAAGCCGTCGCCCGCCGCCCCACCCGGCGGCACGGGCACGTGGTCGCCCACCGACCCACCAGGGACGGCCGGTGACGCGCCCGCGGAGCGGATGAGTTCGTGCATGAGCTGATCGGCCGCAGGCCGCCGCTGATGGTCCTTGGCCAGCGCCGCCCACAACAACGGCGCCAGCGCCTCGGGAACCCCAGCCAGGTCGGGCTCCCCGTTCAGGATCCGGTGCATCACCACCGGCAGCGCCCCGAACCCGAACGCCCCCCGCCCCGTCGCCGCGAACACCATCGTCCCCGCCCACGCGAACACGTCGCTGGCCGGCTGCGCGTCCCCCAGGAACTGCTCGGGCGCCATGAACGCCGGCGTCCCCACGACGCTGGAAGTCAGGCTCTGGCTCACGTCCAGCGCCCGCGCGATGCCGAAGTCGATCACCCGGGGCCCGTCCGGCCCGAGCAGCACGTTGCCCGGCTTGAAGTCGCGATGCACCACCCCGGCCCGGTGGATCGCGGTCAGCGCGGTGGCGGTCGCGATGGCCAGCCGGATCAGCGCCTGCCCGCGCATGGGCCCTTCCGCGCTCACATGGCGCTGCAGGGAGGGCCCGTCCACGTACTCGCCGACGATGTACGGCCGCCCGTCGGCCTCACCCACGTCGAGCACCCGCGCGGTGCAGAACTCCGCCACCCGCCGCACCGAGTCGGCCTCGCGCAGGAAACGGCGCACCGCGCGCTCGTCCTCGGTGAACCTGGAGTGCAGCAGTTTGACGGCGACCCGCTCACCGGACGTGGGCGAGGAGCCCAGGTAGACGCTGCCCTGCCCGCCTTCGCCGAGGAAGCCGGTCAGCCGGTAGGGCCCGATGGAAGCCGGATCGCCGGAACGTAACGGGCGCACGCCGGTTATCACGCTCCTCACCTACACGCTAGGCGGATCTTCCACGACAGCGCCGGCCGAAGACCGTCAGAACGGCGGTCGAGCGCCCAGATGCATGATCGCCTTGGCCGCGAGCCGGTTTCCGGAGGCCAGCGCCTCGTGCGGCGGCTTGCCCTCCAGCCACGGCGGCAGGAAGCCGGCGCAGAACGCGTCACCCGCGCCCGTGCCGTCGACGATCTTGTCGACCGGCTCCGCGGCCACCCGCACCGGGTCGGGGCGGCCGTTGCTGTACCACAGCGCGCCCTCGGCGCTCATCTTGATCACGACCTGCGGGAACCACGCGGTGAGCACCTTGGCGGCCGACTCGGCGTCGTCGCGGCCGGTCAGCACCTTCGCCTGGTCGATGTTGGCGAACAGCAGCTTGGCCCCGTTGGTCCATTCGAGGAACGGTTCGGCCCCCGTACGGTCCAGCGGCGCGGACGAGGCGCAGTCGACCGAGATCGACATGCCGTTGTGCCTGGCCATGTCGAGCGCGGCGAGACCGGCGTCGCGCGAGCCCTCGTTGATCAGCGTGTAGCCCGACAGATGCAGATGGGTGCCCTGGGTGAACAGGTCACGCGGCAGGTCCTCGGGCGACAGCGCGGCGTTGGCACCGGGGTCGGACAGCATGGTGCGCTCGCCCTTGTGCGTGACGAGCACCACGCAGGTGCCGGTCGGACGCTCAGGATCCATGACAAGCCGGGCGTCGACGCCGTAGCCCATCAGCTCCATGTCGCGGTTACGACCCGTGATGTCAGCGCCCCTGCGGCCGATGAAGGCCACCTCGGCGCCCTCCACGGCGAGCCAGGACGCGATGTTCGCCCCTGAGCCGCCGCCGTGCATCGTCACGATCGCCGGGGTGTCGCTCGCCCGGGCGAGTGCATAACGGGCGCGAGCGACCGCGTCGGTCATGAGATCGCCCACCACGACGACCCGCGTCATGATGTCACCACCTTGCTGCCTTCAGAACGAGCCTGGCCAACGGCTGAAACGCCACGGCAAAACTAACAGCTTCCGGGCTGCCCGTGGGGCGTACGCCGGACACGGGGTGGCCTTCGATGCACAAGCGTTGCCCAACCGCGCCCCCGGTCTTGGCATGTGGGATGCAGGTTTACGCTCGTGATTGTGGAGGCACAATATCCGGCCCATTGGGAAGCCGACGTCGTTCTGGCCGACGGCGGCACCGCGCATGTCCGCCCGATCAGGCCCGCCGACGCCGACCGTCTCCGCTCGTTCTACTCCAGACTGTCGGACGAGTCGATCTATTTTCGCTTCTTCGGCCCCAGGCCCCGGCTGTCCGACAGGGAAGTCGAGCGGTTCACGAACGTCGACTACGTCAGCAGGGTCGCGCTGATCGCCACGATCGGCACCGAGATGGTGGCCGTGATCCGCTACGACAGGACCGCGCCCGGCGAGGCCGAGGTGGCCTTCCTCGTCGAGGACGCCCACCAGGGCAGGGGAGTGGCCTCCGTCCTGCTCGAACACCTGGCCGCCACGGCACGCGAGCGCGGCATCGAACGGTTCATCGCCGACGTGCTGCCCGCCAACATGCGCATGACGGGGCTGCTGCGCCAGGCCGGCTACACGGCCCAGAGCCAGTTCGAAGACGGCGTCGTACGCATGACCCTCGACCTGACCCCCACCGACACCTCCGCCGAGGTGACGGCCGCGCGCGAGCACAGGGCCGAGTCCCGCTCGATCGCCAGGCTGCTCACCCCCGGCTCCGTCGCGGTCATCGGCGCCTCGCGCGAGCCGGGCGGCGTCGGCCAGACCGTGCTGCGCAACCTCCTGGCCGCCGACTTCACCGGCCCCGTCTACCCCGTGCACCGGGAGGTGCGGGCGGTGGCGGGCGTGCGGGCGTACCCGAGCGTGGGGGCCATCGACGGCGAGGTCGACCTGGCCGTCGTCGCGGTGCCGGCCGAAGGCGTGATCGACGTCGTCAAGGAATGCGCCGAGAAGGGCGTGCACGGCCTGGTCGTGGTCTCCTCCGGGTTCGGCGAGACGGGCGCGGAAGGCCGCGCCCGCCAGGACGAGCTGGCCCGCATCGCCCGCTCCTACGGCCTGCGCGTCGTGGGCCCCAACTGCCTCGGCATCGCCAACACCGACCCGTCCGTCCGGCTCAACGCCACCCTCGCCGCCACCGTGCCTGGCCGGGGAAGGGTGGGCTTCTTCAGCCAGTCGGGCGCGCTCGGCACCGCGCTCCTGCAGCGGGTGGCGCAGCGCGGCATGGGCATCTCGACGTTCGTCTCGGCCGGCAACAGGGCCGACGTCTCGGGCAACGACCTGCTGCAGTACTGGGAGGAGGACGACTCCACCGAGGTGATCCTGCTCTACCTGGAGTCGCTCGGAAACCCGCGCAAGTTCACCCGGCTGGCCAGGCGCATCTCCCGCCGCAAGCCCGTCGTCGTGGTCAAGAGCGGCGGCACCCCCTCCGGTCACTCGGCCGAGGAGCTCGGTTTGCCCGACTCCGCGATCGGCTCGCTGTTCGACCAGGCGGGCTTGATCAGGGTGGACGACCTCATCCAGCTCTTCGACGTGGGCCAGTTGCTGGCCTACCAGCCGCTGCCCGCGGGGCCGAGGGTCGCGCTCGTCACCAACTCCGACGCGCTCGGCCTGCTGGCCGCCGACGCCTGCGTTGCCGCCGGCCTCGAACCGCGCCCGCCCGTCAACCTGGGGCCCGCCGCCGGGCCCGCCGAGTTCGGTGCGGCGCTCGCCAGCGAGCTGACCTCCACCGACGTGGACGCGGCCGTCGTGATCGACATGCCGCCCATCCCCGGCCGGGCCGAGGAGGTGGCGGCCGAGCTGCTGCGGGTCGCCAAGGACGCCGGCAAACCGGTGCTCGCGACGTTCAGGGGGCATCTGGGGATGCATCCGGCGCTGCGCGTGTCGGGAGCTCACGGTGCGGAGTCCACGCCGTCGCGGGGCTCGATCCCGTCGTACGCGGCGCCGGAGGAGGCCGTCAGGGCGCTGGCGTACGTGGTGCGCTACGCGACGTGGCGCGCACAGCCCGCGGCCCTGCCGCCCGAGCTGGACGGCATCGACACGACCCGCGCCAAGGCCCTGGTCCACCAGGCCCTGTCCACCCCGGCCGGCGACGAGACCGTGCCGGACGGCCCCTCCTCGCCCGGATCGGCGCGAGACGGCAACCGGCCCGCCGGGCAGGTGCGGGCCCCTCAGTCCGAGGCGGGCCCCCCGCCCG
>NZ_BAAAMU010000087.1:0-4574 GCF_039529435.1 Nonomuraea maheshkhaliensis | reverse complement strand
GGGCACGAGACCGGCCCCCGCGGGTTCGCGCAGGCCGGGCCCCCCGTCGAGATCGCCGCCGCCGACCTGCTGGCCTGCTACGGCCTGACCGTGTGGCCCGCCGAGGTCGTGGGCTCGCCGGAGGAGGCCGTGGCCGCCGCCGAACGTCTGGGCTGGCCCGTGGTGGTCAAGGTGGCCGATCCGGGGGCCTCGCGCCGGGCCGGGACCGTGCGCCTGGGGCTGACCGGCCCCGAGATGGTCCGCCACGCCTACGCCGAGCTGTCCGGCGAACGGGTGGAGCTGGCCGTCCAGCGGATGGCCCCGCAGCCCGCCGTGCCGACGGTGGTGGGCATGATCGAGGATCCCGCGTTCGGGCCCGTGGTGTCGTTCGGGCTCGGCGAGGTGACCGCGCGGCTGCTGCAGGACCAGAGCTTCCGGCTGGCCCCGCTGACCGGTGAGGACGCCTCAGAGCTGGTCAGGTCCGTACGCGCCGCGCCCCTGCTGTTCGGCGAGTACGGCTACCCGCCTGTGGCGGTGGACGCCCTGGAGGAGGTCCTCGTACGCGTCGGCCGCCTGGCCCATGACCTGCCCGAGGTGTTCCGCCTGGACCTGGACCAGGTGCTCGTGGGGGAGTCGGACGTCATGATCCTCGGCGCCCGCGCCACCCTGCGCACCCCGGCGGGCCCCCGGCTGGACGGCGGCCCCCGCAGGCTCTCCTGATTCGCCCCCAGCATTCGCCCCCAGCATTCGCCCCCAGCGAATGCCTCGGCTGCCTCAGCGAATGAAGGTGACCCTGTGCCCGGTGATGCACCGGCAGAAGGTGTTATAGAGCGTTATGTCCGGCGGGTGAGTGTACTGCCCGGCCCTGGCAGGATGGACCCATGAGGGAAACCCGAGTCTCAGCCGCGGGCCTGCGTGAAGCGATAGAGCGCAGCGGCTACTACCCCGACCTCGTCACCGATGCGGTCGAATCCGCGCTGGGCAAGGAGGCCGTGACGGCGTTCGTGGTGCACCACGAGGCGACCTTCGATCCCGCGATGGAGGTGCGCCGGCACGTCACCGTCCTGGTGCTGACGACGACCCGGCTGCTGGTCTGCCACACCGACGAGCACCCGGCGGTCGAGGGCGTCTCGGCGTCCCACGCCTCCACCACCACCGAGGCCGTGCGGCTGAGCCGCGTCCAGTCGGTCGCCGTCACCCGCGTCGTGCCCGACCCCGCCTCCTATGTCCCCGGCGTCCCTCCCACGGAGGTGACGCTCACCATCGGCTGGGGCGCCATCTCCCACGTGGACCTTGAGCCGGCCACGTGCGGCGACGAAAACTGCGAGGCCGACCACGGCTACACGGGCGCCATCACCGCCGACGACCTGTCGCTCAGGGTCAGCGAGGCGGCCGACGGCCCCGAGGCGGTCACCCACGTCCTCGCCTTCGCCAAGGCCCTGTCCGAGGCCACCGCCCGCGCCGCCACCTGACCCAAGCCCCTCCCTCACCCCGGACGCGGCCCCCGCCCACGGCCCGCCCGCCACCCCACCACGACCGTCCCCACCGCGACCTCACACGCCCCGCGCCCCACACCCGCCGCCCCGCCCCCAACTCACACCCCACTCTCGACCCCTCGGCCCCCCGACGCCTGCGACGAACAGGGGCGCCTCGACCGGATGCCGGCGACGTGCGGGGTTGCCCCTTCGGGTGCCCGGCAGCGCCGTCCCTGCTCGATGCGCGACGACGTGCAGGGCCGCCGCACTGGACGCCCGCGCCGCTGCTCGTCCGACGGCTGCGACATGCCTGGCCATCCCGCCTCGGCCCGGCATAGGGCCGGGCCGATGACGTCCCACGGTCGCGCGATGGCTTTCCCTACCCGGCACACCCCGCCTGCATGACGTCTTGGAGATCGTGACGCGCTCCCTGGAGCGCTGAGTCGTGTGGAGGGCGCACCGTGCCGAGCTGTGGGGAGGGCGGCATCGGGTGGCCCCGCGTAGCACGCACAAGGGGCGGCACCCGGTTGGAACTGGCGCGGAGGGCCGGGTGTGGTGCTGGGGCGCGCGGCAGGGGAGTGGCGATCACGGAGGGCTACACTGAGGGCATGCTGGTGCCGGGATACGGCGGCGGGTCGCTGGTGGATGTGCCGGGCTCGCTGATGGCCGCTCTCGGTCTGCGCGAGCCCAACGCGCTGGCCCTGGAGCCCACCGACCGGGTGTGCCTGTTCCTGGTCGACGGCCTGGGAGCCGAGTTGCTCCAGGCCCACCCCGAGAGCGCCCCGTTCCTGTCCGGACTGCCGAGCAGGACGCTGACCGCCGGGTTCCCCGCCACCACCGTCACGAGCCTGTGCACCCTGGGCACGGGGCTGACGCCGGGTGAGCACGGCATGGTGGGGATGCTGCTGGCGGTGCCTGGCGCCGGTCACCTGTTCAACTGCCTGCGCTGGAAGCTGCCCGACGGCCTGGTCATGGATCCGGAGGAGTGGCAGCCGGCGACGACCATCTATCAACGCGCCGCGAGTGCCGGGGTGGAGCCCGCCTACGTCGCCCCCGCCGAGTTCGAGGGCACCGGCCTGACCGGGGCCGTCTTCCGCGGCGTACGCTACCTGCCCGCCGACACCGTGGACGAGCGCGTCGCCCGCGCCCTGGAGGCGCTGCGCGAGCGGCGGCCCGCACACGTCACCGTCTACTACGGCGACCTCGACGCCACCGGCCACATGGTCGGTTGGGGCGGCGAGGAGTGGCTGCGCCAGCTCGCCATAGTCGACGACATGGCGCGGCGCCTGGCCGAAGGGCTGCCGCCGGGCGCCACCCTCTACGTCACCGCCGACCACGGCATGGTCAACGCCACCGAGAAGATCGACGTGGAGGGCGCACCCGAGCTGGCCGAGGGCGTGGTGCTGCTCGGCGGCGAGGCCAGGGCGCGACACGTCTACGCCCACCAGGGCGCCGCCGAGCGGGTGCTGGAGACCTGGCGTGAGAAGCTGAGCGGCAAGGCGTGGGTGGTGTCCAGGCAGGAGGCGGTCGATTCGGGCTGGTTCGGGCCCCGCGTGCACGACGCGTGGCTCGGGCGCATCGGCGACGTCGTGGCCGTTCCCTACGGCGGCCTGGCGCTCACCGCTCCCGCGGCCCACCCCTTCGAGGCCCTGTTCACCGGTTACCACGGCTCGCTGACGGCGGCCGAACAGCACGTCCCGCTCCTGGAGGTACGCACGTGACCAGCCCGCTGATCACCCCGGCCGGACTCGCCGCGCTCGACGGCGCGACGGTGCTCGACGTCCGCTGGCGGCTCGGCGGCCCGCCCGGGGAGCAGTTCTACCGCGAGGGCCACATCGAGGGCGCCGTCTTCTGCGACCTCGACACCGACCTCGCCGCCCCTCCGGGCCCCGGCGGACGGCACCCGCTGCCGGAGGCGGCGGACTTCCAGCGCGCGATGCGGCGGCTCGGCGTCTCGGACGGGCGGCCGGTCGTGGTGTACGACGACGCCGGCTCCACCGTCGCGGCCAGGGCCTGGTGGGCGCTGCGCTACTTCGGACACCAGGACGTACGCGTGCTCGACGGCGGTCTGCCCGCCTGGATCGAGGCCGGGCTGCCGGTCACCAAGGAGATTCCGCAGCCGGAGGAGGGTGACTTCACCGCGCGCCCTGGGGGCATGCCGGCGTTGACCGCCGACGAGGCTTCGGCCCTGGCCCGGCGGGGCGGCGTGCTGCTGGACGCCAGGGCCGGTGAGCGCTACCGGGGTGAGGTGGAGCCGGTCGATCCGGTCGCCGGGCACGTCCCCGGCGCGGTCAGCGCTCCCACCACCGACAACGTCGGCCCCGACGGCCGCTTCCTCGACCCCGAGTCGCTCAGGGCCCGCTTCGCCGCGCTGGGCGCCGGCGCGGGCGTCGAGGCCGGGGCCTACTGCGGGTCCGGGGTGACGGCCGCGCACGAGGTGCTGGCGATGGAGGTGGCGGGCCTGCCCGCGGCCCTGTACGTGGGCTCGTGGTCCAACTGGGTCGCCGACCCCACCCGCCCCGTCGCCACCGGCTGACCACTCCCGCCTGCCGATCCGGACGCCCGCCAAGCAAGCCGACCGAGAACCTAGGACGCGGGCGTCAGTACAGGGGCCGGTCGCCCGCGCCGAAGCAGCTGAACCCGTACTCGCCCGTCTTCGCCGCCGCGCACGCCAGCGCCGCGTCCGGCGGCTGCCCCGCCACCAGCAACTCGTGGAACGCGCTCATCATCGCCTTGGCCGTCTCGTCCCCGACCGGCACCATCCCGGCGATCACACAGGACACCCCCTTGGCCAGGAACGTCCCGGGCAGCCCCAGCGGCGTCCCCTCCATCGGCGTACGCGACATCCCGGAATTGCAGGCCGACAGCACCACGAGCCGGGCCGAGTGCGTGACGTCCAGCAGGTCGTACGCCATCAGCGACCCGTCCTCCAGGGTGATCCCCGACACCAGCGGGCTGCGCGCGTGGAACATGCCGTGCGCCGCCAGGTGCACCACGTCCGCCGTCCCCAGCGCCTCCAGCACCGGCGCGACGCGTCCCGGCACCTCCCGCCCGCGAGGATGGCAGGCCAGCACATGAGCGACCTCGGCCGGCCCGGCCTTGGCCCACGCGCAGGCCGAG
>NZ_BAAAMU010000086.1:0-45472 GCF_039529435.1 Nonomuraea maheshkhaliensis | reverse complement strand
GCGTGGTGGCCGTCGCGGGCGGCGCGCTCATCGCGGTGAACGGCGCGGGCGTGCTGGAGGTGGGCGCCGGCCCGACCAAGGCGGCCGCCGTGCTGCCGACCGCGACCACGACGGTGACCAGGCAGACGCTGAACGACACCAGGGACGCCGACGGCGAGCTCGGCTACGGCCCGGTGACCACGGCCGTGAGCAGGCAGCCCGGCACCGTCACCTGGCTGCCCGAGAGCGGCGCGACGATCAGCCGCGGCCGGTCGTTGTTCCGGGCGGACAACAAGCCGGTCGTGCTCATGTACGGCGACCGGCCCGCCTACCGCGACCTGCGTAACGGTATGGAGGGCAAGGACGTCGAGAACCTGGAACGCAACCTGGACAAACTCGGCTACGACGGCTTCACCGTGGACGACGAGTTCACCTGGGACACCGCCCAGGCCGTCATGGAGTGGCAGGAGGACCGCGGCCTGGAGGAGACCGGCGTGGTCGAGCTGGGCCGGGTCGTGTTCGCCCCCGGCAAGGTCCGCGTGGAGAGCCTCGACACCGAGGAGGGCGCGCCGGTCACGCCGGGCATGAAGGTGCTGACGTACACGGGCACGGCCAAGGTGATCACGGTGCAGCTCGACGCCGAGGACCAGCGGATGGCCAAGAAGGGCGCCAAGGTCGAGGTCACGCTGCCGGACGGCAAGAGCGTCAAGGGCAAGGTCACCGAGGTGGCCACGGTCATCGTGCCGGGGGAGGGGCAGGAGGAGCCGCAGACGCGGGTGGAGGCGCTGGTCTCGATCGGCGCCGCCAAGTCCGCGAAGGGGCTCGACAAGGCCGCGGTGGATGTGACGTTCACCGCCTCGCAGCGCAAGAACGTGCTCACCGTGCCGATCGCGGCGCTCGTGGCGCTGCAGGAGGGCGGCTACGGCCTTGAGGTCGTCGAAGGCGGCAGGTCCCGCTACATAGGGGTCGAGACCGGTCTGTACGCGGGCGGCCGGGTCGAGGTCTCGGGCGACGGGCTGAGCGAGGGCATGACCGTGGGGATGGCCAAATGACGTACCCCATGATCGCCTTGAGGGACGTTTCACGGACGTATCCCGGCGGCGTGGCGGCGCTGCGGTCGGTGTCGCTGCGGATCGGCCACGGCGAGCTGGTCGCCATCGCGGGCCCGTCGGGGTCGGGGAAGTCGACCATGCTCAACGTCGTCGGCACCCTCGACCGGCCGTCCTCGGGAACCCTGCACATCGACGGCTACGACGTCTCGATGCTGTCGGACAACCAGTTGTCGGCGCTGCGGGCGACCACCATCGGGTTCGTCTTCCAGTCGTTCCACCTGGCCGCGAAGGTGCCGGCGCTGGACAACGTGGCCGACGGCCTCGTCTACACCGGCCTCGCCCGGGCCGAGCGGCGCCGCCGCGCGGCGGTCGCGCTGGAACGGGTGGGGCTCGGGCACCGCATGGACCACGAGCCCCACGAGCTGTCCGGCGGGGAGCGGCAGCGGGTGGCCATCGCCAGGGCGGTGGCGGGCGATCCGCCGCTGCTGCTGGCCGACGAGCCGACCGGCGCGCTGGACTCGGTCTCGGGGGCCGGGGTGATGGAGCTGCTGCACGAGCTGAACGCGGGCGGCACCACCATCGTGATCATCACCCACGACCGGGAGATCGCGGCCGGCCTGCCCCGTCAGGTGCGGATGCGCGACGGCGAGATCGTCTCCGACTCTGCCACCTCCATCGCCTCGGAGCCTTCGGCAGGGCCGGTGCCGTCCGGGTCTGTCTCGTCCGGGTCTGTCTCGTCAGGGTCTGTGGAATCGGGGGTGGCGTGATGGCGGTCGTCGAGGTGCCGCGGCCGAAGCCGGCGCCAGCCAGGATGCGGCCGCGCGACGTGATGCGGGTCGGCGCGGTCGGCCTGCGCACGCGCCCGCTGCGGGCGTTCCTGTCCGCGCTGGGCATCGCCATCGGCATCGCGGCCATGGTCGGCGTGGTCGGACTCTCGTCCTCCTCGGGCGCCGAGCTCGACCGCCAGTTGTCGGCCCTGGGCACGAACCTGCTGACCATCTCCTCGGGCACCACGCTCATGGGCGAGGCGGCCCAGATGCCGGTGGACGCGGAGGTCATGATCGAGCGGATCGGCCCGGTGCAGGCCGCGTCCTCGATCGGGAAGGTCGCCGAGGCGAAGGTCTACCGTTCGGAACGGATCCCGCAGGCGCAGACGGGCGGCCTCAACGCCTACGCCGCCCGCCTCGACCTGCCCGCCACGGTGGGCGCGACCCTGCGCAGCGGGACGTGGCTCAACGCGGCCACGGAGCGATACCCGGCCGCCGTGATCGGCGCGTCCGCCGCCCAGCGGCTCGGCATCGGGCCGGTCGGCGAGGACACGCAGATCGTCGTCGGCGGCGTGCGGTTCGCGGTCGTCGGCGTGCTGGAGCCCGTCGCGCTGGCCGCCGAGCTGGACAGCGGCGTGATGATCGGCTGGCCGGTGGCCGAGGAGCGGCTGGGCTTCGACGGGCATCCGACCGTCCTCTACACGCGGGCCGAGGAGGCCAGGCTGGAGTCCGTACGGCAGGTGCTGGCCGGCACGGCGAACCCGGAGGCGCCGAACGAGGTGGACGTCTCCCGCCCGTCCGACGCGCTGGCCGCCAAGCAGGCGACCAACGAGGCGTTCGCCAACCTGCTCCTGGGCGTGGGCGCGGTGGCGCTGCTGGTGGGCGGGGTCGGGGTGGCCAACACGATGGTCATCTCGGTGCTGGAACGCCGTGCGGAGATCGGCCTGCGCCGCTCGCTCGGGGCGACCAGGGGGCAGATCCGCACCCAGTTCCTGGCGGAGTCGCTGCTGCTGTCGGCGCTGGGCGGGCTCGGCGGCATCCTGCTCGGGACGGCGGTGACGATGGGATACGCCCTCTACAGCGGCTGGCCCTCGGTCATACCGGCCTGGGCCACGCTCGGCGGCCTGGCCGCGACCCTGGCCATCGGCGCCGTCGCGGGGCTCTACCCGGCCGTCCGCGCCTCCCGCCTCTCCCCGACGGAGGCGCTGTCCACCCCCTGACCTCGGCCCGGGTGCCATCCGGTCGCGTGGCAGAGCGTCTTGCCCGCTGTGTCAGCCGGTGGCGTAGCAGATCGTCTTGCCGACCACCTGGACGCCGGGCCGGTCGCCGGACAGGACGGTCAGCTCGAACGTCACCCGGGTCAGGGGGTCACGCAGCACCGACACCCGGTGGGCCTCGTCGCGCAGGTCGAGATCGTCGACGACCTCGGCGTACCCCATGGCGCGCAGCCGCCGCAGCAGCCCGGCCGGGGCGTCCTCGGCGTCGGTCTCCGCCTGGAAGAAGTGCCGGGTCTGGCCGGGGACGCAGGTGTCGTCGTCGGCCCGCCGCACCGCCGACAGTCGCAGCTCCGCCGCGCCGAGCAGGTCGCCGGCGTCGGAGTCGAGCCTCCGGGAGGCCTCCGCCAGCGTGGGCAGCTCGGACGGGGCCGCGCACGCCGTCATCGCCGCGAGACCGAAGAGCACCGCGGACAGGGCGTGACGACGGGTGCGCACGCGACGATCTTAGCCAAGATCACCAATTGCTAACGGCCCAATCACGAAAAGCTCAGCCACCGTGCCAGGGCCGCGAGCGCCGGCGGCCGGCCGCGGGCGCCGGGCCAGGACCGTTACGCCACTAGGGCCGCCAGCGCCGCTGGTCCGTCTCCTTCTCGTACGCCTGCGGATCCGGATAGCTCACCAGCTCCACGGTGGAGCCCCAGGGCGTGCGGCAGTGGACGAACCGGTTGTGCTCGCCCGCCTCGGGCCCCGGCAGCGGCACCGGCTCCGACAGCGGACTCCCGCCCGCCTCGGTTACCAGCCGCAGCGCCTCGTCCACGTCGTCCACGTACACGGCGACGTGCTGCCAGCCCAGATCGCACGGCAGCGCCGCCTCTCCCTGCCGGGGCCCGCTGAACTCGAACAGCTCGATCCCCGGCCCGTTCGGCAGGCGCAGCATGCGCACCGCCACCTCGGCCGTCCCCTGGGGCACGCCGAGCCGTCGTTCCGTGCCCCAGCCGCCCTTGGGGCCGTCCGAGCGCGGAAGGGTGTCGTAGAGGACCTCGGCGCCGAAGGCGCGGGCGAAGAACTCGGTCGCCGCGTCGAGATCGGGCACGGTCACTCCGACGTGGTCGATGCCGCGTGCGGTCATGCGCCACCTCCTGTCCTGGCCAGCGCGTCGAGCTTGCGTTCGATGCGATCGAGCCGGGCGCGCAACTCGTCGATGTCGCCGCGCTCGGCGTTCTCCTCCTCGGGGCGCAGCCGGACGAGCACCGCGCCGCCGGGCTCCAGCCGTACGAGCCGGGTGTCGGCCACGCTCGTACCGCCCCTGAGCTGGATCGTCACGTCCAGATCGGCCTGGCGCAGGCCCAGTCGGCGCAGCGCGCGGGTCAGGTACTGCCCGTCGCGGGCCAGCACGACCGGGCCGCCCTCGACGAGCTTGCCGGCCATCGGCACGGCGGCGGCCAGCCGCACCACCACCGCGTTGATCGCCATCAGGATCACCACCCCGGCCAGGCCGCCGGCCAGCGAGTTGTCCGGGCCGATGATCGCGTTCTGGACGACGTTGCTCATCAGCAGCATGACCACGAAGTCGAAGTTGTTGAGCTGGGCGATGCCGCGCTTGCCGCCGATCCGCAGCAGCGCGGCCACGGCGAGATAGACGACGACGGTCCTGATGGCCTTGTCGGCGAGCGAGACACCCGTATGGAACAGGTCGTCCGTCATGGACGCCCCCGGGCCCTCTGGAACAGGTCGCCCGTCATAGAACGTCCCCGAAGCCGGTGGGACAGGGCGTCTGTCATAGACGCCCCCGGAGCCTCCCGATCGGCCCCAGTTCGTCCACGCACCGCCCCAGCCCGAGCGCCACGGCCTCCAGCGGGCGCTCGGCCCGGCGTACCGGCATGCACAGCCGCCCGCGCAGCCGCCGGCCGAGGCCGAGCAGCAGCCCACCCCCGCCGACCAGCACCGCGCCGCGCACCCCGAGGTCGGCGGTCAGCTCGGCCGGGCAGCGCTCGACCGTCTCCATCGCCGTCCGTACGATCGACTCGACCGGTTGCGCGGTCGCCTCGAAGATCCGCTCCACGGGCAGCGCCAGCTCGCGCTCACGCCCGGTGTCGGGGTCGCGGGCGTGCACCATGATCTCCCGGTCCCCGCCGCCCGCGCGGCGCTTGGCCGACTCGGCCTCGGGCTCGTCGAGCAGCAGCCCGTGCTCGCGCTCGACGAAGCGGGCGATGGCCCGGTTGACGGCCTGTCCCCCGTACGGCACAGAACCGGCCGCCACCACCGACTCCCCGGACAGCACCGCGATCCGCGCCGCGTCCCGGCCGATGTCGATCACCATGTGCCCGGCGCAGTCGTTCAGCTCCATCCCGGCCCCCAGCGCGGCGGCCAGGGCGTGCGGGACGAGCTGCACCGTCCGCGCCTCCGCCTCGTAGGCGATGTCACGCAGCGCCGCCCGGTCGATCGGGGTGGAGTCGGCGGGCAACGCCATGACCACGCGCGGGCGGGCGTACGGATGCCAGTGCACCTTGCGCAGGAAGTGCCGGATCATGCGCCGGGCCAGCTCGGTGTCGGCGGGCAGCCCGCCGCTGACCGGCCAGCACGTACGCCCGCCCCCGCCCAGTGCGGCGGCTTCCACGCCGTACCCGATGACCTTGCCCGTCCGGCCGTCACACATGACGGCGGAGGGCTCGTCGAGCACGATGCCCTTGCGTCTGGCGTAGATCCGCGTGCTCGCGGCTCCCAGATCCATCGCGAGGTCACGACCGAGGAGTCTCATTGGCGTATCCCTATCCTGGACCGCTCCAAAGCAACACCAGGAACGCAAAGGAACCCCTTTACCCTGAAACCGTGCTCAACTACGACCGCGAGGCCGCCTCCTACGACGAAAGCCGCGGCGGCCTTCCCCGCGCCAGAGCAGCGGCCCAGGCCGTGCACGATCTGGTCGGCACGGGCATGCTCGCCGGCCAGGCCGCGCACGGCCTGCCCGGCGAGGGGACGCTGCTCGACATCGCCTGCGGCACCGGCCTGGTGAGCCGGGAGTTGGCCGGGCTCGGGCTGCGCGTGCTCGGTGTGGACGCCTCGGCCGGGATGGCCGGGGTGGCCGCCGGCCGGATCGACGTGGTCCTGGGCGACGGGCGCCGGCTTCCCGTGCGTGACCGCTCGGTCGACGCGGTCACCACGATCTGGCTGCTCCACCTGCTCGACGACGCCCGCCCGGTGATCGCCGAGGCCGCTCGGGTGCTGCGGCCCGGGGGAGTGTTCGTCACGACGGTCGACAAGCGGGCCGCGCACGGGCCCGGCGGGCGGCAGGATCCGCCGGACCGGGCCGAACTCGTGGTCGAGGTGGCCGCCGGGCACGGGCTGGTGCTCAGCGGTGAGGCCCGGTTCGCGGGGCACGGCCAGGGGCGCGACGGCGCCGCCGATCCGGTGTTCCGGCTGCTGGCCTTCACCGCGTCCGGAGAGCGGTGAGGGTTGCCGTGCCTGAACCGCCTCGAGGCCGGTTTCGCGTCGTAAGCGGTGTCATGCGAAGCTGTCAGTGTCCCCAACACCTTGGAGGTCCTCATGGCGGATACACCGGAGCCGGAAGTCAGCGAAACTCCCGAGGACGAGATGAAGCGCAAGTTCCGCGAGGCACTGGAGCGCAAGCGCAGCCAGGCCGCGGGCTCGGGCGCGGGTGGCAGGGGCGTCGACCCTTCGAAGATCCACGGGGCGCACGGTCCGGCTGCGAGTAAGAGATCGTTCAGGCGCAAGAGCGGCGGCTGAGGCGGAAAAATCCGAGGGGGTACGGCATGCCCGTGCCCCCTTCTTCATTCCCGGACGAAGGTAGATCTTTCGACCTGTTCGTGGTGGAACGTTTGCGTATGTCCGTTTCCATAGTTAGAGTAACGGCCATTACCAGCCGGTGACCTAGTCCTTACCCAAAGAGACTGCCGACTGGCGCCGAATCCCGAACCCAGGGAACCGGGGACCCACCTCATGGGGTGAATCCGGCCACACGCCGGTAGGGCATCTCCACGCCCGAACCCGTCAGCTAACCCGGTAGGCGTGATGGAGAGGACCGAATACCCCATGCATCAGCGTGTCACACCCCCGGACCGCGTGCCGGCCGCCTACTAGAGCGGCCCCCTTCTCCAAAGGCTCGTCATTTTGCGTATCGCGTAGCGACGTCAGGTGATTTCCCGCTACGCGCCATTCCCCCATGGGCGCAAACTCCCTTGTCCCCTCGCGAAGGGTTTACCTTTTCATGTCTGCCCGTTCTGGCCTGCGTTCCCTCACCCTCCTTACCGCAATCGCCATCGGCACGCTGACCATCGCCGGCCCGGCCGCTCACGCCGCCACCGGCACGGACGAGAAGGTCCTGCTCAAGGGCTCCACCACGGCCTCGTACTTCTGGGACGACGCCTCGGGCCGCGCCGGCGACACCGGCCTCCCCGCCAGTGGCAAGCCCATGCAGAAAGGGCTGGCCGCCAGCCCCAGCTGGCCCCTCATGACCGAGGGGTACGTGATGTACAAGGGCAAGAAGCTGCCCTTCTTCGTGGGCGACCGCGGCCCCGGTGAGCCCTCCAACCGGGGCATCATGCTCGACCTCGACGCCAAGACCTTCGCCGAGCTGACCGGCGGCCGGTTCAACTCCAGCACGCTGGGCGTGGACGGCGTCGGCGGCCAGGGCCACATCGAGATCGACTACGTCATCACCAAGTGGGGCGACGGCCCGGGCAAGAAGAACTACCCGGTCCCGTTCTCGACCCGCGCGTGGGCCGAGCGTGACCACAACCCGGCCACCCCGCCGCAGGACGAGGCTCAGAGCTGATCCCAGGGCTGACCCCCGACGTCCGCCTTTGCGGAGTCAAGACCAGAATGTCATTCTGGTCTTCGTGACCAACCGCGCAGCCGCGAACGGCATCGACATCGCCTACGAGAGCTTCGGCTCACCGCAGGGCCGGCCCCTGCTCCTCATCATGGGCCTCGGCGCCCAGCTGATCCAATGGGACGAAGGGCTCTGTGAGCTCCTCGCGGAGCAGGGGCACCACGTCGTCCGGTACGACAACCGCGACGTGGGGCTGTCCACCCACTTCCACGACGCGGGCGTGCCCGCGGCGGGAGCGCCCGCCCCCTACCTGCTGGACGACATGGCCGACGACGCCGCGGCCCTCATGGACGTGCTCGGCTGGCCGTCCGCCCACGTGGTGGGGGCCTCGATGGGCGGCATGATCGCCCAGGCGCTGACCATCCGCCACTCCGAGCGGGTGCTGACCCTGACCTCGATCATGTCCACCCCCGCCCCGTCCGTCGCCCCGCCCACGGAGGCCGCCTCCGCGGCGCTCATGGGCCGCCCGCCCGCCGACCGCGAGTCGGCGCTTGAGCAGGCGGTGGAGCGGTGGGCGGTCATCGGCTCGCCCGGCTACGAGCTGGATCGCGAGCGGATCACGGAGATGGCCGGGCGTTCCTTCGACCGCAGCTTCGACCCGGCGGGCACGGCCAGGCAGTTCGCCGCCATCATGGCGTCGGGCGACCGTACGGAGGGGCTGAAGGGGGTGCGCGTGCCGACGCTGGTGCTGCACGGCGAGGCCGACCCGCTCGTCCCCGTGGCCGGCGGCCGGGCGACGGCGGCGGCCGTCCCGGGAGCGCGGCTGGTGACCTACCCCGGCATGGGGCACGACCTGCCGCGCGAGCTCTGGCCCGCCTTCACCGCCGAGATCACCAAACTGACCTCCGCCTGAGGCGGCGAGCCGTGGCCCGCGCCGCGCGCGGGCCACGGCGCTGTCAGATCTCCAGCTTCTCCTCGATGCCCCGCAACTGGTGCCGGGCGAGCGCCAGGTTGGCGCGCGAGCGGTCGAGCGCGAGGTAGAGGAACAGCCCCTTGCCGCCGCGCCCGGTGATCGGGCGGATGATGTGGTACTGGGTGCCCAGCGAGATCAGGATGTCCTCGATGCTCTCCTTGAGCCCGAGCGAGTCCATCGTGCGGAGTTTGGCCTTGACCACCTCGGTGTTGCCGGCCGCGGCGATCTGGAGGTCGAGGTCCTTGGAGCCGCCCAGCGTGCCCAGCGCCATGCCGCTGCCGTGATCGACGATGGCCGCGCCGACCGTGCCGTCGATGCTCATCATCTCCTTGAGAGAGACGTCCATTCCGGCCATGTTTCTTCCTCCCTTGTCGTGTTCTGAACGGGTTCCGCTCAGTGTTTGCGTGCTGCGACGGCGGCCACCGCGGCGGCCGTCTTCCTGCCCTCCAGCCGCAGCAGCCCGACGTTCGCGCCGGGTCCGGCCAGGACCGTGAGGACGATGGTGGGGCCGGCGGCGTAGAAGGCCACGAAACCGGCGGTGCCGGAGATGAGCGTCTCCTCCAGGGCCCCCTGGCCGGTGATGACCAGCATCCGCCTGCTCATCGCGAGCAGCGCCGCCGACAGCGCCGCGATCTGCTCGCCGGTACGGCTCTCCAGGTCGCAGGCGATCGGCAGGCCGTCCACCGTGCAGGCGACGCTGCCGGCCACGTCCGGCGTACGTCCGCGGAGGAGCGTCATCTCCTCCAGCACCTCTTGTCGTAGCTCCACCGGTGGCCTCCTCCTGAGTGAGGGGAACCTCACGACAGCTCCTCCAGCGCTTTCTTCAGCCGCATCAGCAGCGCCAGATCGGTCGGATCGCCCGTGACGGGCGGCCCCAGCGGCTGGGGGGCCGCCCCGGGATCGTGCGGCGGTCGCCCCGCCGCCTCGTGCTGGCCGCGTTTGGGCAGGCCGGCGGGTTCCGGCTCGGCGAGCAGTCCCGAGGCGGCCAGCCTTCTGACCGCCAGCAGCACCGGGTACGCCGGCCGCCCGATCTGCTTGGCCAGCTCCAGCGGCGTCGCTTTGTGATCGGCCCGGACGACGACCTCCCACTGCACCCGGCTCAGCGTCACGCCGTGGCCGGGCAGCCGGGCCAGAGGGCGTACCGGAAGCGTGTCCACCTCGGCCGACGGCCAGATCTGGGCCAGTTGCGCCCGCCGCCGCGCGCACTCGCGCACCAGCCCCGAGACGTCGAAGAACCACTGCCCGCCCAGCCAGTGCCGCTCGCCCGGCCGGAACTTCGGCCGCGCCCCGCTGACCGGCAGCAGGAAGAAGGCCGCGTCCAGCACCCCGCCGAGCACCGCGTACTGCAGCTCGCCCGCCGTGAGCGGCCCCTCCTCGATCAGCCGCGCGCAGCCGCCGTCGTCCCGCAGCCGGCGCAGCGCCGCCTCGCTCATCAGGCCCCTGGCGGCCAGCAGCCGCTCGACGCTGGGCGCCTGGGCGCACTCCATGTACGTCACGCGCCCGTCCGCGAGGAAGATCGTGCCGCTCCTGCCGACCCGGAGCGCACCCGTGGAGCGCTCGCGGGCCAGGCCGGCCAGGAGGGTGTCCAGCCTGGTCATGGGTCACTTCGTCGTCAGGGCGCTGGAGATGTTCTGCAGGCGGTGCCTGGCCAGGGCCAGGTTGGAACGTTCCCGGTCCAGGCGTACGTAGATGACCAGCGGCCCCTCGAACACGGTCTCCAGCAGCCGCAGCAGATGGTGACCCTTGTCCGTGGTGACGAGCATGTCATCGATGCGTACGACGTCGCCGGGGCACGTGCGGGCCAGCCCGTCGGTGGTCGCCCGCAGCGCCTCGGTGAGCGCCGCCGCCGACCGGTCGGCGTCCACCCCGGACGCGCTGCTGAAGGCCACCGCCATCCCGCTGGTGTGGTCGACCAGCATGGCGTCCAGCGCCCCCGGTATGGACATGACCTCTGCCAGGCAGGTGTCGATTCCGAGCACGGGACCTCCCTCGCCTTTCATGGAACGGAGGCAAGCGTAGGGGCCCGGCGTGATCCGCTCGCGGCGGCGGAATGGTGGCGTTGAGCTTTTATATGGCTACGGGTAAGAAAAACACCACCAGTACGGATAACTCTACGATTTATGAATGCATCTCACGGCTTCGGAGAATTTGGCCGACATTCTGCTCGGCCCACGTGGCCACCGCCGCCATCGGGCCGTGCAGCGAGTGGCCGAGGTCCGTGAGCGCGTACTCCACCCGCGGCGGCACCTCCGCGAACACCTCGCGCGTCACCAGCCCGTCCTGCTCCATGGCCCGCAACGTCTGGGTGAGCACTTTCGGCGTGACCCCGCCGATGCGCTCCCTGAGCTTGGTGAAGCGCATCGGGCCCCCGACGAGGCAGAGCAGCACCAGCGCCGACCATTTGTCGCCGATCCTGTCCAGAACCACCCTGGTCGGACAGTTCGGGTCGAAGACATCGCCGGTATCCATAAGGTACTTATAGCACGATGAAGTAACCAGTATCCGATGGATACTCTTGGTCGCATGAAGATCCTTCTCTTTGGCGCGACCGGCATGGTCGGCCAGCGCATCGCCGCCGAACTCAGCGACCGCGGCCACGAGGTCACCGGCCTCAGCCGCCGCGGCCCCGTCAAGGGCGACATCCACGACACCGCCACCCTGGCCAAGGGCTACGACGCGGTCATCTCCGCCATCGGTCCCGCGCGCGACGTGGACGAGCCCGAGCAGCCGTTCCTCGAGGCCAACCGGGCCCTGCTCGACGGCCTTCGCGCGGCCGGGGTGAGCCGCGTGATCGCCATCGGCGGGGCCGGCAGCCTCCAGGTGGCCCCCGGCCTCGACCTGGTCGACACGCCCGAGTTCCCGGAGGAGTACAAGAAGGAGTCGCTGGCCGCGCGCTCCGCCCTGCGCATGTACCGGGAGGTGGACGACCTCGACTGGACGTTCGTCTGCCCGCCCGCCGTCATCGCCCCGGGAGAACGTACGGGGACCTTCCGGGTCGGTGGCGACGAGCTCCTGAGCGACGACGAGGGCAACAGCCACATCTCGGCCGAGGACTTCGCCGTCGCCATCGCCGAAGAGGTGGAGCGGAACGCCAACCCGCGCCGCCGCATCACCGTGGCCTACTGACGGGCCTACTGACGGGCCTACTGACGGGCCTACTGACCGGCGAGTTCCTCGCCAGGTTCGTCGGGCAGCAGCGCCTGCTCGTCGGGCTTGTGCACCAGCACGTTGTCCACGTACGACTTCACCGCGGCGGGCAGCCCGACGTCGGCGCCCTCCTGCTCCGACAGGTACCAGCGATGGTCCAGCAACTCGTGGAAGAGCTGCGCGGGCTCCAGCTTCCCGCGCAGCTCCATGGGGATGGCCTCGACCGTCGGCTGGAACACCTCCGCCAGCCACCGGTGCGCCACGATGGCCTCGTCCTCGTGCCGCAGCCCCTTAGCCACCCGGAACCCGTCGAGGTCGTTGAGCAGCCGCCGCGCCTGGTTCTCCTCGACGTCGAGCCCGGTCAGCCGGAGCAGCCGCCGCTGGTGGTGGCCGGCGTCCACGACCTTGGGCCGTACGATCAGCCGCCCGGTGCCGACCTTGCGCCGCACCATCATCTCGGCCACGTCGAAGCCGAGCAGGTTGAGCCGCCTGATGCGCTGCTCCACGCGGTGCCAGTCCACCTCCTCGATGATCTCGCTCTCGTTGATCTCGTTCCACAGGCGGTGGTAGCGGGCCACGATGTCCTCGGCGGTCTCCATCGGGTCGATCGACGGGTGCAGCAGCCCGCCGGCCTCCAGGTCGAGCATCTCGCCGAAGATGTTGGTGTGCGCGGTGTCGATGTCTCCCAGCCGCTGTCCCTCGCTGATCATGGGATGCATCTCGCCGGTCTCGGCGTCCACAAGATAGGCCGCGAACGCCCCCGCGTCGCGCCGGAACAACGTGTTGGACAGCGAGCAGTCGCCCCAGTAGAAGCCGTTGAGGTGCAGCCGCACCAGAAGCACGGCGAGCGCGTCCAGCAGCCGGGTCAGCGTGTCGGGGCGCAGGGTGCCGGACATGACGGCGCGGTAGGGGAGCGAGTACTGCAGGTGCCGGGTGATCAGGGCGGCGTCCAGCCCCTCCTCGCGGCCGGTGACGTACGCGACCGGCTCGACCGAGGGGGCGTCGAGCCTGGCCAGGTCCCACAGGAGCTGGTACTCGCGCTTGGCGTAGCGTTCGCTGATCTCCTTGATCGCGTACACCTTGCCGGACAGCCGGGCGAAGCGCACCACGTGCCGCGAGATGCCGCGCGGCAGATCGACGAGATGGCGCTGCGGCCATTCTGCGAGGGGGACCTCCCACGGGAGGCGGATCAGGTCAGGGTCGCCTAGCGCGCCGGTGATCTGCAGGGGCATTTCCACAGGATAAGGTGCATCAGTGGACGAGTTTCTCAAGTGGTACTTTTCTCACAATCCCGTCGCCGCCGCCTCTCTCGGGGCCGAAGGCTACGACCACACCCTCGGTGATCTCACCGCCTCCGGCTGGCAGACGCGCGAGCGCGAGCAGGTCCAGTGGCTCGACCGGCTCTCGGCCGCCGAGGCTCCGTCCCTGGACGACGCGATCGACAGGGATCTCGTCCTGTCGCAGCTGAGGGGCTCGATCGCACTCGCGTCCTGGCCCGAGTGGCGGCGCGACCCCGCCGTCTACCTCTCGACGATCTTCGCGGCCATGTACACCCCGTTCCAGCGCCGGCTCAAGCCCGAGGCCGAGCTGGTCGAGTCGGCCCTGTCCCGGCTGGCCGAGGTGCCCGGCGTGCTGGCCGCCTGCCGCGCGAACCTGGACCCCGACCTGGCCGCCCCGCTGCTGGTCACGCGCGGGCTCGGCCAGGCGCGCACCGGCCGCAACCTGCTCACCCGCACCATCCCGGCCATGGTCGAGGACGCCGAGCTGCGCGCCCGCCTGGCCGAGGCCGCGGAACCGGCCGCGCGCGCCTTCGACGACCTCGTCGCCTTCCTGGAGGGCTTCGAGTGCGGCGGCACCTGGCGGATGGGCGAGAAGCTCTACTCCACGCTGCTGCGCGAACGCGAGATGCTCGGGTACGGCGCGGCCGAACTGCACGCCAAGGGCCAGGCCGCCTGGTCGGAGCTGGACGCGCGCATGCGCGCGGTGGCCGTCGGGGTCAACGGCGGCGACGACTGGCGGGCGGCCATGGAGTCCCTCATGGACGACCATCCGCCGACGCTGGCCGACATGCGCGCCGAGTACGAGGCCGAGACGCGGCGGGCGCGCGAGTTCGTCCGCGAGCGGGACCTGGTGACGTTCGCCGACGGTGAGGAGTGCGAGGTGCTGCCGTCGGCCGAGTACACCCGGCCGGTTCTGGCCGTGGCCCACTACCTGGCGCCGCCGCCGCTCAGCGCCTCGCGCAGGGGCATCTTCTTCGTGCCGTACACGCCGGACGACTTCACCCCCGAGCAGGTACGCCAGCGCCTGCGCACCAACTCGCGGGCCCAGATGCCCTCCATCGCCGTCCACGAGGCCTACCCCGGGCACCACTGGCACCTGTCGTACATGGCGGGCAACCCCCGTACCGTCAGGAAGGTCTTCAGGACGCCGTACTTCACCGAGGGCTGGGCCCTCTACGTCGAGAAGCTGCTGCACGAGCAGGGGTATTTCGACACCCCGGCCACCGAGCTGGCCCACCTCGACTGCCGGATCTTCCGCGCCGCCAGGATCGTCGTCGACACCGCGCTGCACTGCGAGGACATGACGGTCGAGGAGGCCGAGACGTTCATGTCCACGAAGGCGTCGCTGTCGCCGGGGACGGCCCAGGGCGAGGTGAGCCGCTACTGCGCCTGGCCCACGCAAGCACCCTCCTACCTCACGGGCGCCATCGAGATCGACCGCATCCGCGAGTCGTTCCAGGGCACGCCGAAGGAGTTCCACGACCGGATCGCCGGGTCGGGCGGGCTGCCGCTCGGGCTGGCCGAGCAGGTCGCGCTCGCGTAGCCGCTCAGCGGCGGGGGAAGGCGGGCGGGTTCGCCGCCCGCTCGATCACGGCGGCGAGCTGCTCGTCCGTCAGAACGGTCGGGCGGCCGACGCCGAGCCCGCGCACGTAGACCTCGCACAGCCACTCCAGCAGCCGGGTGGCCTCGAACGCCTCCTCCAGGCTGGCCCCGATGCTCACCCCGCCGTGGTTGGCCATCAGGGCGGCCCGCTTGCCCTCCAGGGCGGCGCGCACGTTCGCGGCCAGCTCCGGGGTGCCGTAGGTGGCGTACGGGGCCACCCGCACGACCCCGCCCAGCAGCAGCGCGTTGTAGTGCACGGGCGGCAGCTCGGTCATCGTCGTGGCCACCACCGTGCCGAACACGGAGTGCGTGTGCACGATGGCCTGCGCGTCGGTGGTCTCGTAGACGGCCAGGTGCATCGGGGTCTCGCTGGACGGCCGCAGGTCGCCCTCCACGAGGTGGCCGCTCACGTCCACGACCGGGCACGTCTCCGGCGTCAGCCGGTCGAGCGCGACCCCCGACGGCGTGACCGCGACCAGGTCGCCCTGGCGCACGCTGAGATTGCCCGAGGTGCCGATGACCAGGCCCAGCTCGACGGCGCGGCGGCCGTACTCGCACAACTGCTCGCGAAGGCTCATAGGCGTGGAATGTAGTGCATCACAGGCGATCGAGGGCCTTGAGCATGACGCGCTCGGCGTCGGCGCGGGTCAGGCGTTCCGGGTAGAGCAGCAGGTGCAGGCTGAGGCCGTCCATCAGGGCGAGCAGGTGCTCGGCGAGGTCGTCGAGCTCGTCGATGGCGGGGTCGGTCTCGGTGCCAGGGCCGGTGCCGGTGACGGTGGCGGCGTCGAGTCCATGGGCGGTCGGGTCGTCCGGGGCGGCGCCGTCGCGCAGCTCGCCGGCCGTGCGGGCCCGGCCGAGCAGGTCGCGTACGGCGGCGCGCAGCTCGCCCGCCTCCGCCCGCTGCACCTCGGCCAGCCGCTCCGAGGCCAGGCTGCGGCTCCAGAAGCTCACCTCCAGCCGGGTCTCACGGGCCCGCTCGTCGTCCAGCGGCAGGTTGTCCAGCAGCAGCTCGCGCAGCGCCGCGAGGGCGGAGCCGCCGGGGCCGCCCGCGCCGGTCACTTTGCCGGTCAGCCGGTGGCGGATGCGCTGGTGCGACTGGCGCAGCGCCGACAGCAGGATCTCGTCCTTGTCGGCGAAGTAGTGGGCCAGCACGCCGTTGGAGTAGCCGGCCTCCTTGGCGATGGCGCGGGTGGTGGCGGCGTCGATGCCGTCCCTGACGATCACCCGGCCGGCCGCCGACAGGACCTCGCGCCTGCGCTCGTCGTGATCGACGATCTTCGGCATCGAACCTCCGTTGACTTTTTATTCGGACGTCTGTCTATTTAGACTATGACCGTCGTCACCGTCGGCGTCCACATCGTCGACATACTCGCCAGGCCCGTCGATCACATCCCCGAGGGCCAGGACACCGTGCTGGTAGACCAGATCCGCCTCACCGCCGCGGGCGCCGCCGCGGGCACGGCGGTCGACCTCGTCAAACTGGGCCACGACGTGGTCACCATGGGGGCGATCGGCGACGACGAGCTCGGCGACTTCCTGCTGATGATCCTGGCCAAGCGCGGCGTGGACGCCTCGCGCCTCGTCCGCAGGCCGGGGGAGCAGACGGCGGCCTCGATCCTGCCCATCAGGCCCGACGGCGGGCGGCCCAGCTTCCACGTGCCGGGCGCCAACCTCGGGGTCACCCTCGCCGATCTCGACACCGAGACGCTGCTCCGGGCGCGGGCGATCCACCTGGGCGGCATGGACGTCACGTTCGGGCTCGGTGATCCCGCGTTCTTCGAGCTGCTGGACACCGCCCGCGCGAACGGCGCCGTCGTCACCATGGACCTGCTCTCCGAGCTGCCCGACCTGCTCGGCATGGCCCGCGCGTTCCTCCCGCACGTCGACTACGTGCTGCCGAACGAGTCCCAGGTCTTGTTGACGACCGGCGCGGAGGACGTCGAGTCCGCCGCGCGGGCGCTGCTCGCCGACGGGCCGCGCGGCGTCCTCGTCACGCTCGGCGAGGCCGGCAGCCTCGTCGTGACCGAGGACGGCGTGCGGCAGGTGCCGGCGCTGAAGACGGACGTGGCCGACACCACGGGCTGCGGCGACGCCTACTGCGCCGGCTTCATCACCGGCCTGCTGCACGACCAGGACGTCATGACGGCCGCCCGCTGGGGCACGGCCGCCGCCGCCCGGGTCGCCACCGGCCTCGGCTCCGACGCCGGCCTGACCGACCTCGACTCCACCCTCGCCCTCCTCTGAGATCTCCTCCACTCAACCCCAAGGACCCCTCATGACCGACGCAGAGCTCCGCCTGCGGGCCCGGAAAGTCGTCCCGGGCGGCATGTACGGCCACCTCAACGCGGCCCTGTTCGCCCCCGGCTTCCCCCAGTTCTTCGAACGCGGCGAAGGCTGCCGCCAGTGGGACGTGGACGGCCGCGAGTACATCGACTTCATGTGCAGCTGGGGCCCCGTCGTGCTCGGGCACCGCCACCCCCGCGTGGAGGAGGCCGCCGCCCGCCAGGCCGCGCGCGGCGACTGCCTCAACGGGCCGGGGCCGATCATGGTGGAGCTGGCGGAGCTGCTGGTCGACACCGTGCCGAGCGCGGACTGGGCGATGTTCTCCAAGAACGGCACGGACGCCACCACGCAGGCGCTCATGGTCGCCAGGGCCGCGACGGGGCGCACCAAGGTGCTGATGGCCCACGGGGCCTACCACGGGGCGGACCCGTGGTGCACGCCGTCCCTGTCGGGCACCACGCCGAACGAGCGGGCCGACCTGGTGGAGTTCGCGTACAACTCGCTGGAGTCCCTGGAGGCCGCGGCGGCCACGGTGGAGGGCGACGTGGCGGCGATCATCGTCACGCCGTTCAAGCACGACTCGTTCGAGGATCAGGAGCCGGTCGAGCCGGCCTTCGCCCGCGGCGCGCGGGCGCTGGCGGACCGGCTCGGGGCGGCGCTGGTGATCGACGACGTGCGGGCCGGGTTCCGGATCGACCTGCGCGGGTCGTGGGAGCCGTACGGCGTGCGGCCGGACCTGACGGCCTGGTCGAAGGCGATGGCGAACGGCTACCCGATCGCCGCGGTCACCGGGACCGACGCGCTGCGCGGGCCCGCGCAGACGCTGTACTCGACGGGGTCGTTCTGGTTCTCGGCGGTGGCGATGGCGGCGGCCAAGGCGACCATCGAGACGCTGCGCGACGAGGACGGCATCGGGGCCATGGAACGGGCGGGGACGCAGCTGCGCGACGGCCTGTACGCGCAGGCCAAGGCGCACGGGTTCACGGTGAACCAGACGGGGCCCGTGACGATCCCGTGGCTCAGCTTCGACGGCGACGCGGACCTGTCGGTGGCCATGTGGTGGAGCGACGCGTGCCTGCGGCACGGGGTCTACCTGCACCCGTGGCACAACTGGTTCATGTCGGCCGCGCACACGGAGGCGGACGTGGCCAAGGCCCTGGAGGGCACGGACCAGGCGTTCGCGGAGACCCGCGCCCACTTCGGCTGAGGCGCCCGGATCGGTCGCCCGTGACGGGCCCAGCCTGCCAGTGACGGGCGCGAGCCCGCCCGTCACGCCGGCTGAGGTCTCCTACTCACCCGCCCGCCGCTTGGACTCCGCGGCGGCCCAGGTGAAGACGCCCTTGGCCATGGTCGACAGCTCGTTCGCCGCCCTGGTGGCGAAGACCTCCGCACGCACGCGGTGCACGCCCGCGTCGTCGGGCGCCGCCAGGGCGGCCATCTCCGCGAGGTGGCCGGCCAGCCGCTCGTCCCCCTCGGACAGCGCCTTGCCGGCCGCGTCCGCCAGCGCGGCGGGGCCGCCTGCGAGTTCGGCCACGGCCCTGGCCAGGACGGCGTCGGGGGCGGGCTTGAGGTGGGCGGGGTTCCCGTCGTACCAGCCGCCGTAGAGCCGCCACAGGTTGCGGACCACGAACTCCGGCTCGTCGTAGCGCGCCCGCAGGTAGGGCCGGTCGGACAGGTGCGCCGGCGGCCGTACGGAATGGACGATCTCGTCCAGCCGCGCCCCCGCGTTGAGCAGGTCGAGCGTCTGCGTGACCAGCGACTCCAGCCATTCGGCCGTCTCCAGCAGCGCCTGCCGGATGCGGTCGGCGCCGAAGATCGGCGCGCCGTGGCTGGGCAGCATGATCTCCGCCTCCAGCCCGGCCATCAGGCGCAGGGCGTGCACCCACTCCCTGGGATAGCGCTGCACCTTCTGCGGGTTGCCGCAGTTGGGCGTCACCCAGATGAACAGGTCGCCGGGGAGCAGCAGTCTGTGCTCGGGCACCCAGCCGATGCTGGCGTCGTCGGTCTCGCCCTTGGCGTGGATCAGGTCGAACGTCAGCCCGCCGCGCCGCACGGTCAGCCGGTCGGCGTAGGTGACGTCCGGATTGCGGTAGACGTCCGGCCAGCGCAGTTGTGGCGCCTGGAACTGGCGCTGGTTGATCACCGCGTTGTAGCCGTTGGTCAGCAGGTAACGCTCGAAGCGGGCGACGACCGCCTCGTGGGCGTAGATCGTGGCCCGTCGCCCCTCCTCCTCGAAGGGGCCCGTGCCGAAGACGTGGTCGATGTGCCCGTGCGAGTAGAACGCGGTGGTCAGCGGCGCGCGCGTCCAGGCGCGTACGTCCTCGTGCAGCCGCTTGGCCGAGAAGGGGCTGCTGGTGTCGAACAGCGCCAGCTCACCCTCGGTCTCGAACGCGATCACGTTGCCGAAGCCCGGCCACCAGCCCACGCCGTCGGCGACGGTGAGGACGCCCCTGCCCTGCATGCCCGGGTCGACGATGCTGTCGTCGGCCTCGCCCCGCCACACGCGCTCCGCGTACTCGGCAATCATGGATCAACTCTAATTCTAGAATTTTGTTCTGTGCAAGCCCGTCACGGCAAGGTCACGTCTCGATCGCACCCCCTTGACGCCCCCGCGGACCCGTTCGTACGTTGCGGAGATCGTTTAGGAAACTTTCCTAATTCAGGAGCCCCCATGACCCACCCCGGTGACATCACCAGGCGTCAGCTGCTCCGCCGGATCGGCATCACCGCGCTCGCCGCCGGCCCAGGCGCCGGCCTGCTGAGCGCCTGCGCCACCGCCGGCACCGGAGGTGAGCCCTCCGCCGCCCTCTCCACCTCGCTCCCCGCCTCCGCCGACCCGAAGAACCCCTTCGGCGTGGACGCCAAGAAGCCGCTCGAAGTGGTCATCTTCAGCGGCGGCTACGGCGACGCCTACGCCAAGGACCTGCACGAGGAGCTCTACAAGAAGTCCTTCCCCGGCGTCACGATCAAGCACACCGCCACCCAGGAGATCGGCACCCAGCTCCGCCCGCGCCTGGTCGGCGGCGACGCCCCCGACGTGATCAACAACTCGGGCCCCAAGTCGATGGACCTGGCCGCCCTGGCCGCCGAGGGTCACCTGGCCGACCTGACCCCGCTGTTCGACGCCCCTTCGGTGGACGACCCGGCCAAGAAGGTGCGCGACACGATCACCCCGGCCGTGCTGGAGAACGCCAAGGTCACCGGCAAGGACCTGGTGCTCAACTACTCGGTGTCGCACCGGGCCCTCTGGTACAACGCCAAGCTGTTCGCCGCGAAGGGCTGGACGGTGCCGGCGACCTGGGAGGAGTTCACGGCGCTGGGGGAGACCGCCAAGAAGGAGGGCATCCTGCTCTTCGCGTATCCGGGGCAGAAGGGGCCGTACTACCAGTTCTGGAACGTCCTCTACACCGCTGCCAAGATCGGCGGGAATCAGGTCATCATCGACATCGACAACCTGGTCGACAACGCCTGGAACGCCGAGCCCATGAAGCGCGCGGTCACCGTCTGGGCGGCCATCCAGGCAAAATATGGCGACAAAGCGTACTTCGGTCTCGACCACACCCAGACCCAGATCAAGCAACTGCAGAACAAGGTCCTCTTCTACCCGGTCGGCTCGTGGATCGAGAACGAGATGGCCAAGGACATGCCGGACGACTTCGAGTACGCCATCGCCCCCATCCCCGAGGTCACCGGCTCCGACCGGATGCCGTACGGGGCCATCCAGGTCGGCGTAGGCGAGAACTTCGTGGTCGCCGCCAAGGGCAAGAACCCGCAGGGCGGCCTGGAGTACCTCCGCCTCATGCTCTCCAAGGAAGGCGCGCGCGGCTTCACCGAGAGGACCAAGAACGTCACGGTCGTGAACGGCGCCGCCGAGGGCGTCGACCTGCCCGCCGGCCTCATGAGCGCCGCCAGGGCCCAGGACAAGGCCGGAGCGAACGTCATCACCGAGGCACGCTTCGAAGGCTGGTACAAGGAGCTCTTCGACTACGGCACCGAGCAGATCAACGTGGTCATGGCCGGCCGGATCACCCCCGAGGAGTTCTGCGCCAACCTGCAGAAGAAGGCCGACGCCGTCAAGGCGGACGACGCGGTCACCAAGCAGACCCGGAGCCAGTGACCGATGGAGCGGCTGCGCAGGTACGGGTTCGTGGCCGGCTTCCTCGCCGTGCCGCTCGTGCTCTACAGCGTCTTCGTCATCAGCCCGTACGTCCAGGCGTTCCAGCTCGCGCTGACGAGCTGGAACGGCTACAGCTCGATCGTCCGCTACGTCGGGCTGGACAACTTCGGGCGGCTCTTCCAGGACGAGGTCTTCTGGCGGGCCCTGCGCAACCACGGGATCCTGCTGCTGGTGCTGCCGGTCGTGACCATCCTCATCGCGCTCGTCTTCGCCTTCCTGCTCAACCTCGGCGGAGGCACGCGAGGCGCCGGCATGAAAGGGGTGTGGGGGTCGAACTTCTACCGGATGGTGTTCTTCTTCCCCCAGGTCCTGGCCGTGGCCGTGGTCGGCGTGCTGTTCCAGGCCGTCTACCGGCCCGACGAGGACGGCGTGATCAACGGCGTGCTGGCCCGGTTCGGCATCGAGCCCGTCGGCTGGCTCATCGAGCCGGACCTGGCGCTGTGGTCGATCATCGCGGTGATGGTCTGGCAGGCGGTCGGCTTCTACGTGGTGCTGTTCTCGGCGGGCATGGCCGCCATCCCCAAGGACTACTTCGAGGCCGCCGCGCTCGACGGGGCCAACCGGCTGCGGCTCTTCTTCTCCATCACGCTGCCGCTGCTGCGCGACACCGTACAGGTCGGGTGGATCTATCTCGGCATCGCCGCCTTCGACGGGTTCGCGCTCATCCAGGTGCTGGCCGGCGACAAGGGCGAGCCCGACGGGGCCACCACCATCCTGCCGATCACCATCTACAACACCGCCTTCTCCTACCAGAAGGTCGGCTACGCCTCCGCCATGGGCGTGGCGCTGTTCTTCCTCACCGTGACCTTCGCGGTGCTGACCTTGCGGACGACCAGGCGGGAGAGGGTTGAGCTGTAGATGGCCGCGCGCAAGCTCGAAAGACCCCGGATCGGCGTGCTCAACGGGCTGTCCCACGTGGCGCTGGCCGTGTGGGCGCTGCTCATCGTCGCGCCGCTGCTGTGGACGTTCCTGGCCTCGTTCAAGAGCAACGCCGAGATCTTCGGCGACCCGCTGCAACTGCCCGGCGCGCTGCGGCTGGACGCCTGGGGGCGGGCCTGGGACACGGCCCACATCGGCCGGTACATGCTCAACACGGTCATCGTCGTCTGCTTCGGCACGGCGGGCACGATGGTGTTCGGCTCGATGGCGGCGTACGTGCTGGCGCGCTACCGCTTCCCCGGTGGCAGGCTGATCTACTACTACTTCGTGGCCGGGCTGGCGTTCCCGGTGTTCCTGGCGCTCGGGCCGCTGTTCTTCGTGGTCAAGCAGGTAGGGCTGCTCAACTCGCACGTCGGCCTGGTGCTGGTGTACGTGGCGTACTCGCTGCCGTTCACCGTGTTCTTCCTCGCGGCCTTCTTCAGGACGCTGCCCGAGGCCGTCGCCGAGGCCGCCCAGATCGACGGTGCCTCCCACACCCGCACGTTCTTCCAGATCATGGTCCCCATGGCCAGGCCGGGCCTGATCAGCATCACGATCTTCAACGTGCTCGGGCAGTGGAACCAGTATCTGCTGCCCCTGGTGCTCCTGGCCGGCGACCCGGACAAATGGGTGCTCACCCAGGGCATCGCCAGGATCTCCACCCTGGCCGGCTACGAGGCGGACTGGCCAGGACTGTTCGCCGCCCTGTCCATCTCCATCCTGCCGGTCATGATCGTGTACATCATCTTCCAGCGCCAGATCCAGTCGGGGCTCGGCTCGGGGGCCCTCAAGTAACGTGGTCGCGTAGGCGACGCACGCGGGAGGCCCCATGGACGTGGACAGCAGGCTCGCCGGCCTGCCCGGCTGGCGGCGCGAGGGCGACGAGATCAGGCGCACGCTCACCGCGCCCGACTTTCCCGCCGCCATCCGCATCGTGGACGAGATCGCGGTCAAGGCCGAGGAGCTCGGCCACCACCCCGACATCGACATCCGCTGGCGCACCCTCCACCTGGCCCTGACCACGCACGACGCGGGCGGGCTCACGGAGCTCGACTTCAGGCTGGCCGCCGTGATCGACGACATCGCGGCAAAACATGGCGCGTAGCCGCTGATTACCCAGCGTGGCAGAGCGGTCACTGGTTAGAGTGGGTGCTCTCTCTGAGCCCTCGTGCCGGTGGGGCTCTCGTCATGGGGGGTCTCATGCGCGTGCCCGCGTTCCTGCTCATCCTGCTGACGGCGGCCTGCGCCGCACCGCCCGCTCCCGTACAGAACGCCAAGACCGCCCCCGAGCAGTCGGTCAACCTGTCCGCCGCGGGCGAGTTCAGCGACGACGACACCGCGGCCATCGCCTACGACCGCAAGCTCGCCCCGAAGGGCAGCCAGGCGAGCGTCACCGTCGAGTCCGGGCACGGGCAGACCCGCACCTCCCTCGTCGCCGAGGGCCTGCTGCCCGACCGCCGCTACGGCGCCCACCTGCACACCAAGCCCTGCGGTGCCAAGCCCGACGACTCGGGCCCCCACTACCAGCACCACCCCGGCCAGATCGACCCGACCAGCGAGGTCTGGCTCGACTTCACCACCGACGGCGAGGGCGCCGGACGCGCCAGCGCCCGGCACGAGTGGACCCTCGACCCGGCCAAGGTGCCCGGCTCGCTCGTCATCCACGCCAAGGCCACCAAGCCCTCGGGCCCGCAGGCCGGTCAGGCAGGCGACCGCATCGCCTGCCTGACGCTCAAGTGACCCGTCACCGACTGCCGTCGTAGGCCGCTACCGTCAGCGTTCCCGCGCGCTGCCGGTAGCCGGGAATGTCCGTCTCCGGCCGGACCTTGATCGTCGGCGTCTACTCGCCGCGCGGCTGCCTGCCCAGATCGAGGTAGCCGCCCCCACGGCGGGTCGGCGGGGCTGAGCACCCCTGGGGGCCCTTGATCACGCGCCCGTTCACCCGTACGTCGGTGGTGAGCCGCTCGGTGAGACCGTCCCCGCAGTAGATGACGAGGGCCACGCTGCGACCCCTGTTCGGCACGATCAGCGTCACCTCGCGGGTGCCGGGCCAGGTGGCGCTGCCCTTGGTGACCAGGTGGAGACTCCCGGCGCTGATCGTCGCCGGCGGCTCGACCGGGGGCGCGGGGGGCCGTGGCGTGGCCGGCGGTGTCCATTCGTACACGCCGAACCGCCATTTCCCTTCGTTCGTGTTCTTGCCGCTGTCCTCGACGGTGCACGTCATCGTCCGCGTTCCCGCGGGGAAGAGCTGCATGTCGACCGCTGTGCCCCGCCCGCACGAGTTCATCAGGAAGGGCACCGGTGACAGCTGGAAGACCTTGTCCAGGCCCGGCACCCGGGCGCTGACGTACAGCGGCGACGCCTTGGGCGTCGGGCAGTCGGGCAGGACGGCCACCGGCTTGCCGGTCACCTTCACCTTGAACGTCGCCCGCTCGACCTCCTCCGGCCCGCCCAAGCCGACGACCGTCCCCGCCGCGAGGGCCACGACCGCGACGGTGCCGGCGACCGCGACGGCGGACAACCGGCGTCGCCGCTTATGGCGCACCCCGGCCCGCAGCGCGTGCCACGGAATCGGCCGCTCGAACGCGGGCCGGCTGCGATCCGCCATGCGCGGTCCTTCCTCCAAGGGACAATCACCCGTCTTACGCCCTCGGAAGCACAGAAGGTTGCACAGAAGGTTGCACAGAAGGCCGCACAGCCCGCGGAATCGTACGCCTGCTTTCAGGAGTGCGTTTATAAGAAGTGCGCTCCTAAGAGTGTCGCCAGGTCAGGGCCCGCTGGTCAGGGTTTGGTGAGCAGGGTGAAGGCGGCGCGGGAGACGATCAGTTGGTCCAGGGTGTCCTGTTCGGTGATCGGGGCGGTCGGGTCGACGGCCATGGTGGTGACGACGTACGTCCTGCCGGCCTTCGTACGCGCGAGGAAGCTCAGGCCCGAGAGACCGGCCTCCGAGCCGCCCTTGAACCACACCGTCGGCCACCGCTTCTTGTCCAGGCCGATGCCCGCGTCATTGATCGACATGGCCTCGCCGATGTGCTTGTCGCCCTGCTTCATCAGTCGCGCGTAGGCCCGGCAGATGTCGGACGGGGAGGCGAAGTACTCGATGGTGTCCAGTTCGCGGGGGCTGGTCCAGGGCTTGATCTGCGACAGGGGTGTTCTGGCCACGACCTGCTCCAGGTACGCCCGGCGCTGGCCGGGGCTCAGTGACAGGTACCGCTTGGCGAGGCGGGGGTAGTCGGCGCCCTTCAGGGCGAACAGGTCTCTGGTCGTCAGGAGCGGCACGTTGCCCTTCTCGCGCACGCCCCACGCGCGCATGGTGCGTTCGACGGCCCTCCTGCCCACCTTGTGAATGAGCAGGTCGGTGGCGGTGTTGTCGCTGATGGAGATCATCAGCTTGGCGGCTTCGAGGACCGACACCTTGCTGCCGTCGGGACGGTCCTGGAGCTTGCCGGTCGGGAGGCTCTTGAGCTCGTCCTTGATCGTCAGCTGGGTGTTCCAGCCGAACGCGCCGCGCTTGATGCGGTCGGCGACCGTGCCGAGCACGTACAACTTGACCATGGAGCCGAGCGGGCGGGCGTGGTCGGCGGCGAGGGTGTGCGCTTGGACGCAGCCGCCCTTTGCGGTCAGCTCGGCCGCGAGGAAGCCCGCCTGCGGGGAGACGGCGCGCAGCAGCTTGTCGGCCTCCGCCCAGCTCTTCGGGGCCGGCTTGGCCTCGACCGGCTCGCGGAACTGCAGACCGTTCATCAGGCCCGCGCCGTTCACGGCGACGACGATCTCGAACGGGGTGCTGCCCACGACGACCCTGGCGACCAGTTGCGTGTCGCCGGAGCTGACGATGCGTTCCAGCCGCATGCCCTTGACCTGGGCGAAGATCTGGTTGATCTGGGTGGCGGGGACGGCTTTGAGGAAGTCGGCGGTGAAGTGCCCGGCCAGCTCGTCGTCGGCGATCGGCGCGCGTGGGACCGCCTCGAACAGCCAGCTGAGTTGTCTGCCCGCCGGGGTGCCGGGGATCTGCGGCGCGGTGGAGGAGGCGGTGGGGGAGGCGGGCGCGGTGGTGGTGTCGGCCTGGACGGGGGCGGGGTGGCTCACGCACGCCGTCATGGTGACCGCCATGGCGGCCGTCGCGAGCAGCCGGACGGGCTTCGACCTGATGTTCATGGGGAGCTCCGTTTCGGGCTAAGGGCTTTGGGGCCTTAGGGCCGGCTAGGGCTTCGGGGTCGTCCTCTGGCTTCGGGCCCCGGGTTTCGGGTTGCGGTTTCGGTTCGGATTTCTGGTTCGTGGGTTCAGCGAACACGGCCCGGCGTGGTCGCCACCACCAAGCGGGCCGCCGTTGTCGCTGGTGGGGATGGCCGTAACGAATATGCGGTTAACCTCATAGACGCGGTACGTGCACGTTCGTCACGATGAGGCTCTATGAAGCGCAGGCTGATGGCGGCGCCGCCGGCGCTGCTGGCGGCCGGGAGCATCGTGACCGGCGGGCTCCTGGAGTCGGGCCTGCCCGCGCCGGCCACGCAGTGGGCGTTCGTCGTGGTCTCCCTGCTCCTGCCCGCGCTCGGCTGGCTGCTGGCGGCCAGGCGTCCCGAGCTCGGCTACGGCTGGCTGCTGCTGGCCGCCGCGCTGGCCCTGGGGCTCGGCATGCTCGGCGTCGGCCTCGACCTGCACGGCGGGCCCTCGGTGCTGGTCGCCTTCCTCTGCTCGCTGTTCGCCGTCTTCTACGGCCTGACCTGGATCTACGTGCCCCTGCTGTTCCCCGACGGGCGGCTGCCGTCGCCGCGCTGGCGGCCGGTGGCGTGGATCTCGGGCGTCGCGGTCGCGGCGCACGCCGGGGGCGCCGCAGCGGCCGGCATCGCCCCGTCCGCCATGGACCGGCCGCGCCCGGCGGTGGCGCTGGCCGCGATGCTCACGTCGGGAGCCGGGCAACTGGTCACCTGGATCATGGCGGTGATCGTGTTCTGCGGGCTGGTCCTGCGCTGGCGACGAGCCGGTGAGGGCGAGCGCGGGCAGTACGCCCTGATGGTGGCCGGCATGGTCGCGACCGCGGCGGGCGCGGTGCTGACCACGCTGTTCAGCTACGGCGGCGTCCAGGTCGCGGCGGTCGGCATGATCGGGATCCTGACGGTGGTCGGCTCGCTGCCCGCCGCGATCGCCGTGGCCGTCGTACGGCACCGGCTGCTCGACATCAGGGTCGGCCTGCGCGGCTCGCGCCTGCAGCTCGTGTTCGACCTGCGGCCGACGGCGGACGAGGTGCTGTCCGACCTCGGCACGGCGCTGGAGGACGCCGCCGAGCCGGTGGAGCAGGTCGGCCGGCTGGCCGCGGCGGTGCGGTCCGGGCTGGACCTCAGATGGGCGGCCGTGACGCTGGCCGACGGCACCCGCGTGGTGTCGGGCAGGGAGAGCGGCGAAGCGGTGCTGGAGCTGCCGGTACGCGGTGGGCTCGGCCGGATCGAGTGCGGCCCCAGGGACGCGGGCCCGCTGACCCGCGTGGACCGCCGGCTGCTTGAGGCCCTGGCCGTGCCCGCCGGGCTGGCGATCCAGAGCGCCGGCCTGGTCACCCGCCTGGTCAACGCGCAGGAGGCCGAACGCCGCCGGATCGAGCGCAACATCCACGACGGCGTACAGCAGCAGCTCGTCGCCCTCATCGCCGGCCTCGAACTGGCCAGGGCCACGGGCGCCGGCGCCGACATGCTGGCCGGCCTGCGCGAGCAGGCCAGGCAGACGCTCGACGACCTGCGCGAGCTGGCGGCCGGCATCCATCCGTCCGCGCTCAGCCAGGGCGGCCTGGTGGAGGCCGTGGAGGAGCGCTGCTCCCGGCTCCCCGTGCGGACGACCGTGAGCGCGCCCCCGTCGCTGCGCGCCCGGCGCTTCGCCGACGAGGTGGAGGGCGCGCTGTACTTCACGGTGAGCGAGGCCGTGGCGAACGCGCTCAAGCACGCGGGCGCGGCCGGCATCGAGGTGGGCCTGGCGCAGCCGGACGGCCGCCTGAGCGCCACGGTCGCCGACGACGGCAAGGGCTTCGACCCGCACACGACGCGCCGCAGGGGCCTGGCCACGCTGGCCGACCGGCTGGACGCGCTCGGCGGGGAACTGACGGTGGACAGCGAACCGGGGAAGGGAACACGGGTGAACGCGTGGGTGCCGATCGGTGGGTGACGTGATCCGCACAGTGATTCGCCCAACGATCCGCCCAAGGATCCGCACGGTGGTGGCCGACGACCACTACCTCGTGCGCGAGGGCACCAGGCGGCTGCTGGAGATGTCGGGCGAGGTGACGGTCGTGGGCGCGGTGGGCGACGCCGACGAGCTCATGGACGCCGTACGCAGGCTCGGCCCCGAGGTCGTGGTCACCGACATCCGGATGCCGGGCGGGCAGTGGCGGCAGGGCTTCGAGGGCATCGACGCCGCCCACCGCATCCGCGCCGCGCATCCCGGCATCGGGGTGGTGGTGCTGTCGCAGTTCGCGGACGCCTTGTTCGCGTTCGAGCTGTTCAAGCACGGCACTGAGGGGTACGCGTACCTGCTCAAGGACCGGGTGGGAGACCTGGACGAGCTGCTCGGGGCGATCAGGGCGGTGGCGTCGGGCGGCTCGGTCATCGACCCGAAGGTGGTCGAGGGACTGCTGGCCCGGCGCGGCGTGCGGGGTCAGCAGGAGGCGCTGACAGAAAGGGAGCGGGACGTGCTGCGGGAGATGGCGCACGGCCGTTCCAACGCGGCCATCGCCCGCGCCCTGCACCTGTCGATCTCCTCGGTGGAGAAGAACGTCAACGCCATCTTCACCAAGCTCGGCCTGGAGAACAGCGGCGACGTGCACCGGCGGGTGGCGGCGGTGCTGGCCTACCTGGGGCCGGAGCCCTCGTAACCGGCCCCAGGCAGGAGGCTCACCAGCAGGTGGTTCAGCGGTAGGCCAGGCGGCGGAGCAGGATCTCGGCCGGGCCGCGGTGGCCCACGCGCCGCATGACGTCGGCGAGCACCAGCGAGGCCAGCCAGGTCAGCGCGGCCACCCCGGTGGCGGCGGCGAGGCCGAGGTCGTCCTGCAGCCCCAGACCGTAGGGGTAGAAGACCAGGACGAACACGACGGACTGGAAGAGGTAGAAGGTCATCGAGCGCTGCCCGAGCGCCTCGACCATCGTGGTGAGCCGCCCCCTGCTACGGGAGGCCCGGATCGCGACCAGGGCCACGACGGCCGCCATGCCGATGCCGCCCGCGTACCCGGTGAGCGGCTGCGCCATCGCGGCCGCCCAGACCGCCGCGTCCGGCGCGCTCCACACCCCGATCTGCAGGAGGCCCGCGGGCAGGCCCCCGGCGACGGACACGACGCTGCTGATCACCGCGAAGCGGATGAGCGGGGCGCGGTGATGGTGGGGCTCGTCCAGGATGCGCCGCCGCGCCGCCCACATGCCCAAGGCCATCCCGGGAAGGACGGTGACGACGGCGGAGAGCACGCCGAAGGGCCAGACGAGGGTCCGTTCGACGAGCAGCTCGCCGAAGCCCTGGGCGCCGGCCGCGACGCTGCCCTTGGTGTAGCTGGACACGCCCTGCGACAGCGGGAACCACATCACGGCCCCGATCACGGCGGTGGCGGGGATCAGCGTGAGCCCGGCCGTCCACAGCAGCGCCCTGTCGCCGCGCCGCAGCAGGCCGGTCAGCAGGACGGCGCCGAACCCGTAGACGGCCAGGATGTCGATCGGCACCAGCGCCACCGTGTGCGCCAACCCGATCGCCATCAGCCACCAGCCCCGCCGGCGCAGCAGCTTGCGAGCGCTCACCCAGGTGTCGCCGCGGGCCAGCCGCCGGTCGAGCAGTTGCACCAGCGCGTACCCGAAGAGGAAGGCGAACATCGGCCGCGCGTGGTTGCCGACGAAGAGGACGTGGAAGAGGTCGGTGATCGCGTTGGCCACCGCCGGGCCGCGATCGACGGCGGTCACGAACAGCGGCGCGTGGGCGAATCCGATGGCCAGCAGCATGGCCCCTCGGGCGAGGTCGGGGGCCAGCGCGCGGCCGGTGGCGACGCCCGGGGGGCCGGGCGGCTGAGTCAGCGTGGTCATTGCTCTCCTTCCGCGGGTCAGCCCGCCGCCGCGGCGCTCCTGGCCGCGTCGATGTTCTTGCGCAGGGCGGTCGTGATCGGCTTGACGGGCTCGGACAGTTGCTCGATGCGCTTGCGGTGCCGGTAGGACTCGGTCCTGGTCAGGACCACCTTCATCCGGGCGGCGGCGGCCAGCGCCGCCAGCACGCGGGTGTCCTGCTCCATCCTGGTGACCGGCCGGCCACCGCGGATGGCCTGGCCGACGCGCTCGGCGAGCCTGCGCCACAGGTACGCCTTGCGCGGCAGGACCACCGTGAGCGGGAACAGCAGGAACCGGCGCCGTTCGACGCTGATCACCCGGTCGTGCGCCAGCTCGTCGCGCACCAGGCGGACCGCCTTGCCGCTCTCCTTGCGGATCCAGTGACGCCAGGAGCGGGGCGGTGAGGCGGAGATCTGCTCCCACACGACCTGCGGCAGCCCGCCGGAGTGGGGCGCGCTGCGGGCCCGCGGCTTGCCGGACTCGTCGGCCAGGTGCCCCGCCAGCAGCAGCTCGGCCAGGGCCGCGGCACGCAGCAGGTAGCCCAGCTCGCCGCGGTTGGTCAGGCGCTCCTTGCTCAGGTCGAAGGCCAGCATGAAGGCCGCCCTGGTCAGCGGTTCAGTCTGCTTCGCCGGTGTCTCCATCCGCCTGCTCCTGTTCGTCCCGGCTCTCGTCCTGGCCGTCTTCGGGGATCTTCTTCGGCCGCCCGCGCGGGCGGATCCGCCCCACCCCGTCGGGCATCCGGCCGGCTTCGGTGAGCGCCCTGCGCAGCAGGAACTCGATCTGGGAGTTCGTACTGCGCAGCTCGTCGGACGCCCACCGGGCCAGCGCGTCGTGGACCACGGGGTCGAGCCGGAGAAGGATCTTCTTACGTTCCACGGTGGTTACTGGTAGAGCGTGCCGGTGTTGACGACCGGCTGGGTGTCACGGTCGCCCACCAGCACCACGAGCAGGTTGCTCACCATGGCGGCCTTGCGCTCCTCGTCGAGCTCGACCACGTCGTGCTCGGCGAGCTTCTCCAGGGCCATCTCGACCATGCCGACCGCGCCCTCGACGATCCGCTGCCTGGCCGCCACGACCGCCCCGGCCTGCTGGCGGCGCAGCATCGCGTGGGCGATCTCGGGCGCGTACGCCAGGTGGATGATGCGGGACTCGATGACCTTCACGCCGGCGGAGGCGACCCTGGCCCCGATCTCGGCGGAGAGCTGGTCGTTGATCTCCTCGGCGTTGTCGCGCAGCGACAGCCTGGGCTCGCCGTGGGCGTCGTACGGATAGCTGCCCGCGATGTGCCGCACCGCCGTCTCGGCCTGGATGGCCACGAACTCCACGAAGTCGTCCACCTCGAAGACCGCCTGCGCGGTGTCCCGCACCTGCCAGACCACCACGGTCGCGATCTGGATGGGGTTGCCGTCGGCGTCGTTGACCTTGGTCACGTCGGTCTCGTGGTTGCGGATCCTGGTGGAGACCCGCCGGCGCTGGGTGATCGGATTGATCCACTGGAAGCCGGGGGTGCGCAGGGTGCCGATGTAGCGGCCGAGCAGCTGCACCACCCTGGCCTCGCCCGGCGCCACGGCGGTGAGGCCGAAGTAGAGGAAGAACCCGGTGAGCCCCACCAGGATGCCCGCGACGAGCGCCCACACCCCGGCCTGCCCGCCGTCCGTGGTGAGCACGACGATCCCGACGATGAACAGCGCGATGCCGGCCAGCTCCAGCGCCGTCGCCACGCCCGCCATCACGAACCCGTTGGCCGCGCGCAGCGGCCGCTCGCTCGTCTGGGGCTCCGGCATGTCCACGACCGTGCCTTCGAGCGCGACCCCGCCCGATGTGTTCGCCATCGACCTGTCTCCCTTCCCATGTGACTTCACCTTGCTAGCAAAGTGATATCACTTTTTGTGAGACGGGGAAACCCCGCAGTCGATGGGACCTTCATGCGGGCATGGCGATGTCACCGCGGGGGCACATGGCGCCGGCGGCTCTCAGGTGCGGGGTCCGGGGGTCAGCCGAAGACGGCGGGGGGCGGGACCGGGGCGAGGACCGGGTCTCCGTCCTTGATGGGGGCCGCGCCGGCGACGAAGTTCGTCAGCGCCTCCCCGTGGACGCAGCGCGCCTGCGTCAGGCCGCCCGCCGCCCGCCGCGTCAGCAGGTCCATCGGCAGCTCGGTACGGGAGGCTGCCACGATGAGGTTGCCGAAGCGGCGCCCGCGCAGGATGCCGGGCTCGGCCAGCAGGGCCACGTGCCGGAACGTCCCCGTGACCGTGGCCACCAGCCGCCGGGCGAAGGCGAGGCCCTTGCCGTCGGCCAGGTTGATCAGCAGGGTCCCCGACGGGCGCAGGACGCGGGCGAGGTCACCCATGTACTCGGCCGTGGCCAGCTCGACCGGCATCGTCGCCCCGGTGAACGCGTCGAGGACGACCAGGTCGGCGGTCTCGTCCCACACCTTGGCGGTGCCCTCGCGGCCGCCCGCGACGATGACCTTCAGCCGGGGGACCGAGCGCAGGTCGAGCTGCTCGCGTACCAGGTTGACCAGCAGGCCGTCCGGTTCGATGACGATGTGCCGGGAGCCGGGCCGGGTGGCGGCCACGTAGCGGGGGATCGTGCAGGCGCCGCCGCCCACGTGGACGCAGCTGAGCGCCCCTTCTGGCAAAAGGTCGATCACATCCGCCATGAGTCGTACATACTCAAATTCCAGAAATGTCGGGTCTTGTAGATCTACATACGACTGAGGTACGCCATCCTTGGACAGCACCCAGCCGTCCTGCCTGTCCAGATCCCGGAGCAGCTCGATCTCGCCGAAAGTCACCGGGTACAGGCCAGGCATCGGCTCTCGCTGTCCACGTGCCACGTCTGATCCCCTCCTGGGAGAAACCGTATGCGACGACGAAGGCTGATTGTGCTCGTTATCGCCGTTGTCGCGGTAGTCGGGGCGGGTGCCTTCGCCGTCATGGCGTCGAACCGGGTCAAGGGCAGCGCCGCCGAGACGGCATCCAAGTACTTCGCGGCCTGGCGGGAGGCGGACGCGACGGAGATGGCCCGCCTGGTCTACCAGCCTCCGCCGGACTTCGTCGTACGGCACCGCGCGCTGAGCGACGATCTGCACGTCGAGTCCATCGAACTCGTGCCCGGCCCGGTGAAGAGCACGGGGGAGGAGAGCGCCGAGGTGCCGTTCTCGGGGGTGCGGCAGTTGTCGGAGTTCGGGGCGTGGCCGTTCGACAGCGTGTTACGCCTGGCCGTACGCGACCGGGCCTGGAAGGTGCTGTGGGCGCCCGAGACCCTGCACCCGCTGCTCAAGGACGGCGGCACGCTGGAGCTGGCGGAGATCGACGCCTCGGCGGCCGAACTCGTCACGGCGGAGGGCGACAAGATCCCGAACGACAGCTACGCCGACGCCTACCTCAACCCGCTCAAGCCCGAGTTCGAGCAGGCCGTGCACGGTTGGGCGCTGGTCTCGAAGGTTCCTGGACAGCCGGACAAGCAGCTGATGACCCGGCGGCCCGAGGCGAACGTCGAGCGCACCACCCTGTCGCGCCCCGTCCAGGCGGCGGCCGCGCGGGCGCTGGACGGCGTCGAGGACTCCACGATCATCGTCATCCGGCCCAGCACCGGCGAGATCATCGGCCTGGCCGACCGGCTCGAAGACAACTACAGCGCCGTCCGCGACGTCTTCCCGCCCGGCTCCGTCTTCAAGACGATCACCGCGGCGGCCCTGCTCAAGAGCGGGCTCGACCCGGGGGCCCAGGTCGGCTGCCCGGGCACGTACCAGATCCCCTTCCACGGCCTGTACGAGAACGACGGCGAGGTGGACCGCGGGGTCGTCACGTTCACCGACGCCTTCGCCCACTCGTGCAACACCACCTTCGTCGAGCAGGGCACCACGAGGCTGACGGGTGCCGCCCTGCGCGAGACGGCGGACGAATGGGGCTTCGGCCGGCCGATCGCCACCGGCATCGGCGGAACCTGCGGCACCGTGCCGGAGACCACCGACCTCGACATGCTCGCCGCCGACGTCATCGGTCAGGGCGAGGTCGTCGCCACCCCGCTCTGCATGGCCGCGCTCGCCGCCGCCGTCGAGAGCGGCACCTGGCGCTCGCCGCGGCTGCTGTCGAAGGAGCAGGTACGCCGCATCGACGGCGTCCCGCACGGCGACGTCGTCATGGACGGGACGATCGTGGCCGCGCTGCGGGACATGATGACGGCCGTCGTCGACCACGGCACCGCCCGCGACATGGGACTGCCCGAAGGGGTCGCGGGCAAGACCGGAACCGCCGAGGTGGAGGGGGAGACCTCGCACGCCTGGTTCATCGGATACCGCGACGACCTGGCCTTCTGCGTCTTCATCAGGAACGGCGGCTCGGGCCGCGCGGCTGCCGTCCCGGTGGCCGCCCGCTTCCTGCAGGGCCTGTGATTTCCACCGGGCCGGAAGGAGAGCGTCCGCTAACCTACGGTACCGTAGGTTTCATGACGACCATCACCGTAAAGCCCAGGCTGCGAGGCTGGTTGCACACCGGAGCACTGCCCGTCACCCTCGTCGCGGGGTTCGTGCTCGTGGCGCTCGGGCCCACCTTGCAGGCGCGCGCCGCCGCCGCCGTCTACGCCGTCACCTCGGCCCTGCTCTTCGGCATCTCCGCCACCTACCACCGCAGTGAGCTCGGCCCCCGGCTCGCGGAGTTCCTGCGCCGGGTGGACCACGCGAACATCTACCTGATCATCGCCGGGACCTACACCCCGTTCGCCCTCCTGGCGCTCGACGGCGTGCCCCGCGTCGCGGTGCTCTCGGTCATCTGGGGCGGCGCCCTGGCCGGGGTGCTGTTCCGGATACTCTGGATGAACGCGCCGCGCTGGCTCTACACGGTGCTCTACCTGGCGCTCGGCTGGACCGCGGTCTTCGTCATGCCGCAACTGCTCGAAGGCGCGGGCGTGGCCGCCGTCGTGCTGGTGGCGGTCGGGGGCGTGTTCTACTCGGCCGGAGCCGTCGTCTACGGCCTGCGCCGCCCCGATCCGTCCCCTCGCTGGTTCGGCTTCCACGAGGTCTTCCACGCCTTCACCGTCGCCGCGTACCTGGTGCAGTACATCGCGGTGTCGATCGTGGTCTACTCCCACGTCTGATCCCCATGCGGTGGTAAAAGGCGACATTTGACCTGCCGCTGGTCTGTTTGAGGGCGTTCCTCGGAAAGCAGACCAGCATGGGTGATATCGCTCGTTCGTGGTGGTTGCTGCTGATCCGGGGCCTGGCAGCCATCGTCTTCGGCATCCTGGCGCTCATCTGGCCCGGGATCACGCTGCTCGTCCTGGTGGTCTTCTTCGGCGTGTACGCCATCGTCAGCGGCGTGTCCGAGCTGTTCGCCGGATTCCGGCACGGGGAACGGTCGCGCGTCTGGCTGATCGTCTCCGGCATCCTCGGCATCCTGGCCGGCATCGTGGCCTTCGTCTGGCCGGGCATCACCGCCGTCGCCCTGCTCTACATCATCGCCTTCTGGGCCATCTTCAGCGGCATCGCCGAGATCGTGGCCGGCGTGCAGCTGCGCAAGGTGATCGACAACGAGTGGATGTTCATCGTCGGCGGCATCCTGTCGGTGATCTTCGGCGTGCTGCTGCTCGTCTGGCCCAAGGCGGGCCTGCTGGGCCTGGCCTGGCTGATCGGCGTCTTCGCCGTCCTCTACGGCATCGCGATGATCGCCCTGTCTCTACGCGTGAAGAACTTCACTTCGGGGGCAGGTATCCCGTAAATTTTGTATGGATGCCGACATTCTTCAAGAGGAATGTCAGGCACCCGATTCGCTGTGGAGGCGCTATGGACGTACACGCCCGCCTTGCCCGCCACCTTCTCGTCGACGGATACCGGCTCGTGCTCGACCTGGAGCTCAGCCACGGCTCCTGGCTGGTCGACGCCAGGAACGGCCGCCGCTACCTCGACTTCTACACCTTCTTCGCCTCGGCCCCCCTGGGCGTGAACCCGCCCTTCGACCCCGACTTCACCCAGCTCCTCGGCCAGGTGGCCCGCAACAAGCCGGCCAACCCCGACATCTATACCGAGCACCTGGCCGACTTCGTCGACACCTTCGCCCGCGTGCTCGGCGACCCCGCCCTGCCCCACCTGTTCTTCGTCGAGGGCGGCGCCCTCGCGGTCGAGAACGCGCTCAAGACCGCCTTCGACTGGAAGAGCCGCCGCAATGAGGCCGCGGGCCGATCACGCGACCTGGGCACCCAGGTGCTGCACCTGACCAAGGCCTTCCATGGTCGCAGCGGCTACACGCTGAGCCTGACCAACACCGAGCCGGGCAAGACCGACCGGTTCCCCACCTTCGGCTGGCCGCGCGTCGACGTGCCCGCCATCCACTTCGGCGACGTCGAGGCGGCCGAGGAGCGGGCGCTGGCCCAGGCGCGGGCGGCGTTCGAGCGCCACCCGCACGACATCGCCTGCTTCATCGCCGAGCCCATCCAGGGCGAGGGCGGCGACAACCACATGCGGCCCGAGTTCCTCCAGGCCATGCAGGGGCTCTGCCACGAGTACGACGCCCTGTTCATCCTGGACGAGGTGCAGACCGGCGGCGGCACGACCGGGACGCCGTGGGCGTACCAGCAACTCGGGCTGGAGCCCGACGTGGTGGCCTTCGCCAAGAAGGTCCAGGTCGGCGGGATCATGGCGGGCCGCAGGGTGGACGAGGTGCCCGACAACGTCTTCCGGCAGAGCGGCCGGATCAACTCGACGTGGGGCGGCGGCCTGGTGGACATGGTGCGCAGCCGCGGCATCCTGGAGATCGTCGAGCGCGACGGCCTGATCGCCCGCGCCGCGACCGTGGGCGAGATGCTGCTCGAACGCCTCACCAAGCTGGAGGCCGAACGGCCCGAGATCCTGTCCAACGTGCGCGGGCGCGGCCTGATGTGCGCCTTCGACCTGCCCGACCAGGCCGCCCGCGACGCGCTGGTGACCCGGCTCAGGGAGGAGCACGGGGTGCTGGTGCTGCCGTGCGGGCCCAGGTCCGTACGCCTGCGCCCGGCGCTGAACATCCCCGAGCCCGACATCGACCACGGCCTGACCGCCCTGTCGGCGGCCCTCTAGACAGGGTTACTGCGTGACGCTGGTGGCGGTGCGCCTCGGCCCGGCGTACCGCCAGAAGAAGTTGAGCAGCACGCTGACCCGGTTGCGCCCGCCCAGCAGGTACGCCACGTGAATGAAGATCCACACCAGCCAGGCGGGCAGCCCCCGCATGGTCAGCCCGTTGGCCAACTGCAGCACGGCCTCCGCCTTGCCCACCGTCGCCATGATCCCCGGATCCTGGTACGCGAACGGCTCAAGCGGCCGCCCCCGCATCGCCGCGGCGATCTGCTTGCCCACGTGCTTGCCCATCTGGATCGCCGGCTGGGCGAGCTGGGGCAGTGGATCCGGCTGCCCGGCCAGGTCCCCGGCCACGAAGATCTCGGGATGCTCGGGCACGTTGAGCGCCTCGGTGAGCGTGATCCTGCCGCCCCTGCCCTGCGGCAGCCCCCAGGCGCCCACCTCGGGCGGCGCGGTGACGCCCAGGGCCCACACGGTCACGTCGCTGGGCAGCCGGGTGCCGTCCTCGAGCACCACCGCGTCCGGCTCGACGGAGGCCACGGTGGAGCCCAGCCGCAGGCGCACGCCGCGCTTGCGCAGCGCCTTGGCCGCCGAGTCGCGCAGCCGCGGCTTGTACGGCGCGAGCACGTAGTCGAACCGCTCGACCAGCGTCACGCTCGTCTGGTCGGGCCGCACCTCGGGATGCGTCAGCGGGATCGTGCGACGCCGCAGCTCGGCCAGCGTGCCGGCCATCTCGACCCCGGTCGCGCCCGCGCCCACCACCACGACGTGGGTGCCCTCGCGCCGGCCGGCCGCGGTGTCCTCCAGGCAGTGCTGCATCAGCCGGCGCAGCCTGGCGGCGTCGTTGAGCGAGTAGATGGGATGCGCGTTCTCCTGCGCGCCCGCCACGTTGAGCCAGTTGGTGGTGACCCCGGTGGCCAGCACCAGGTAGTCGTAGTCGAGCACGGTCCCGTCGTCGAGCTCGACCCGCCGCTCGCCGGCCAGCACCTTGCTCAGCGAGGCCCGCCGGGCCCGCACGTTGGGCCACTTGGCGGCGAACGTCCTGATCGGGTAGGACACGTCGGACGTCCCCATCCCCGCCGTGGCCACCTGGTAGAGCAGCGGCTGGAACGTGGAGTAGGGGTTGCGGTCGACGATCGTGACCAGGGCCCCGCGCCTGGCCAGCTCCCGCGTCGCGTTCAGCCCCGCGAAACCCGCGCCCACGACGACGACCCGCGCTCTCTTCACCATGACAGAGTCCTTCCCCCTCGGCAGCGTCATGGATGCCTATGGCACCGCCAGCATCTCTTAAACCACTGAATACGGGATCGGTGCGCAATTTCCGCCGCACGCAAGAGGGCCCTCTCGCGTGATCGGGGGAGCGAGAAGGCCCGTGACGGGGCCGGCGGCTACTCCTGGCGTGAGCGCCACAGTCCGATGGCCGTGACGCGGGAGTCGACGCCGAGCTTGGCGTAGATCCGGTTGACGTGGTTCTTCACGGTCTTCTCGCTGAGGAACAGCCGTCGCGCGATCTGCCCGTTGGACTGGCCAGTGGCGATGAGGTCCATGACCTCGGCTTCGCGTTTGCTCAGGGACGTGAACACGCTATCGAACGCTGCGTCGTCGACTCTCATCCGGCCTCCGGGGGCGCGCAGACGGTCAGATCGCCGAGGGCCCCCGTGCTTCCGGCGTTAGCGGTAGACAGCGAGCATAACCCGCATTGTCATGATTTGGGGCCGTTGTCGGTAGAAAAGACAAACGGCCGGTCCCGAAGGACCGGCCGTTCGCACTGGGGTGAGTGAAGGGACTTGAACCCTCGACATCCAGGACCACAACCTGGCGCTCTGCCAACTGAGCTACACCCACCATGACCACCCGCTGTGTGGTGGCACAGGAAAAGTGTAGCGGGATTCGGGAGTCTTTACGCCACCCGTTTAGCCGCTGACCCGCTCTGCCAGCGCTCTAGCGGTCGCCGAATCGGGCCCCGGTTGCCCCACGAAGATGGCCGCGCGGTAGTAGCGCAGCTCTCTGATGCTCTCCGTGATGTCCGCCAGAGCACGGTGTCCGCCCTGCTTTTCGGGCGCGGCGAAGTAGACCCGCGGATACCACCGGCGCACCAGCTCCTTGATCGACGAGACGTCGATCATCCGGTAGTGCAAATACGAATCCACCCCGGGCATGTCGCGGGAGATGAACGTGCGATCGGTGCCGATCGAGTTGCCGCAGAGCGGGGCCTTCTTCGGCTCGGGCACGTGGCGGCGGATGTAGTCGAGCACCATCGCCTCCGCCTCCGCCAGCGTCACCCCGCCCGCCAGCTCGGGCAGCAGCCCGGAGGCGGTGTGCATCTCCCGCACGACCTGCGACATCTGCTCCAGGGACTCGGGCGGCGGTTTGATGACCACGTCGACGCCCTCGTCCAGCTGGTTGAGCTCGCTGTCGGTGATCACGCACGCCACTTCGACGAGCGCGTCGCGCCCCAGGTCGAGCCCGGTCATCTCACAGTCGATCCAGACCAGCACGTCACTCATTCGATCTCCTCGCCCAGCGGCTCGGAGCAATCCGCCCGCTTGTTACCCCACCAGCCTAGTGCTATCGCTCAGGCGGGCTTGAGCGAGCCGAGAACCTGCTCGACCACGTCGGTGCCCAGATTGTCGGGAACGGAGACGTACGCGATGGCCGGACTCTGCCCGTCGCCCCGGTCCACGAGCACGATCGCCCCGTTCTCCTTCTTCCACTTGAAGCCCTTCTCCTCCGAGATCTTGGTGAAGTCGAGCTCGAACTGCAACAGCCACGCGTCCTTGTCGCCGACCTTCATCGCCTTGTCCGCGACGACCTTGCTCTCGTGGGCGGGCGCGTAGTAGCGGGTGGTGAAGTCCACGAAGACGGCCTTGGCGGTGTCGCCGAGGCCCGAGGCGCCGGAGTAGGGGTAGAGCTCGTTGAGCACGCCCGTGAAGACGTTGCCGATCCAGTCGGCCTCGCCCTCGTAGTTCTCCTGCGCGTCCTGCTTGACCGCGGCCGTCCACTGCTGCTCGGCCGGGCTGCCGTTGTTGACCTCGTTGACCGCGGCCACCTGCCAGCCGCTGGGCACCTTGAAGGCCAGCCCGCTGCGCGGATCGGTGATCACGCCGTCGACCGGCTGCGGGAACTCGGCGCCCTGGCTCGGCAGCGGATCCTGGGACGGGGGATCCTGGGACGGGGGATCCTCGGTGGGGAAGCGCGGCTCCGCCGTCTCACTGGGCGGTGACGCGACGAGCGTGCTGTCCCGGTTGATGAAGAAGATCCCGGCCACCACGATCAGCGCGAGCACCACCAGCGCGGCCAGGCCGCCGAACACCCACGGCAGCGGGTTGCCCTGCTTGGGCGGCGGCGGGTAGCCGGGCCCCGGCAGCGGCCCGCCCCACTGCTGCTGCGTGGGGGGCTGCGTGGGGGGCTGCGTGGGGGGCTGCATGGACGGTTGCATGGACGGTTGCATGGGCGGCTGCGTGGACGGCTGGGCGGGCCCGCCGGGCGCGCCGTAGGCCGACTGGCCGAACTGCAGCGTGGGGTTCGCCGGCGTCGCCTCCCAGCCTGGACCGGTCTGCGGTTGGGGCTGGGGCTGTGATGAGGGCTGCGACTCGGGCTGGAACGAAGGCTGGGGGAACGCCTGTGTCGGGGCCTGGGCGGACGGCTGGGAGGAGGGCTGCGGCTGGGGTCCGGACGCCGGCTGCCGGCCCGGCGGCTCCTGGGCATGGAGCGCGTCCGTCCACTGGCTGCCGTCCCACCAGCGGAGCTGAGGCTCTCCGTAGGGGTCGGGGTACCAGCCCGCGGGGGTCTGCGTGGTCATGTTCGCCAGATTAGTAAGAACCGCTTTGATATGCATTGCTGAGCTCGATCGGACGGCCTCAGCGCAGCCGTCCCGTCACCACCCGCAGGAGCCCGTCAGCACTCGTACGAGCCCGTCAGCACTCGTACGAGCCCGTCAGCACTTGTACGAGAACGTCGCCTTGTCCGAGCGCACCGGCCCCGGCGTGAGGATCCGCAGCGTGGCCGTGGCCTTGACGTTGCTCCTGCCCCGCAGCGTCCACCGCAGCGGCACCGTGTACGACGTCTTGTCGGCCTGCGTGCGTAACGTCCCCTTGACGATCTCCTTGTCCAGGTTCTTCCGCCACTCGTAGGTGATCTCGCCCGCCGCCCCGTTCGTGACGACCGTGCCGGTGATCACCACCGCGCGGTCGCAGCCCTGCGTCTTCTTCGGCGCCACCACGTTCACCGACGTGACCGCCAGGTCCGGCCCCGTCCCCAGCTTGAGCCAGGCCAGGACGGCCCCCGCCATCACGATCGCGAACACGACGGCCGACAGGATCGTGCGCCGCCGCCGGGCCCGCGCGACCTTGTCGGCCCGCCCGCCGGGCCGGTGGACGGTGGCCGCCTCGTCGCGCCCCGCCCGCCAGATCCGCTCGGCCTCCGTCTCCTGCCGATTCTGCTGCGGCCGGGTCCCGACCCCCGGCCCGAACTGGACCGGTCCCGCCGAACGGCCGGGGACGTGCAGCAGCGTGACGATGTCGCCCTCGTCCCTGTTCGGCGGCAGGACCGGCGGCGCCGCCGAGGCCCCCCCGTACGCCGGCGCCTGGGCGAACGCCGACCTGCCCCGCGCCGCACTCGCCAGGGCTTCCCTGCTGATGCGGCCGCCAGGCAGCGTGCCGCGCTCGTTGACCAGCAGATCGCGGGCGGCGGCCAGACCCAGGGTGCCGGCCGTGTTCGCGGCCCGTTCGAACAGCGCGGCCACCTCGGGGGCCTGCCGGCCGGCGGAGGCGCCGAGGCCGCGGGCCAGGGAGGCCCAGCCGGCCGCGTCCCGTTCGCGCGGAGAGACCCGCGCCCTGATCGCGTCGGACAGCCCGCGCTCCGACAGCAGCGAGACGCCCTCGGACGTGACGACCACCGTGCCCGGATGCACCGAGCCGTGCGTGACCCCCGCCGAGTGCAGCGCGAGCAGCGTCTGGGCGGTCTCCACCAGGACGGAGGCCGCCCCGCCCGGATCGACGGGACCGGCCGCGAGCAGGTCGGCCAGCGTCGGGCTGACCGCCTGCGCGGTGAGCAGCCACACCTGCTCGCCCGCCGCGACCACGTCCGCCACCGGGATCAGCCCGCTCAGCCCGGCCAGCACGAGCCGCTGGTCGGTCATGACCGCCTGCACGACGCGGTCGCGGACGCCGGGCAGGCCGACGATCTTGGGGTCGAACAGCAGCGCGCCGGCCCTGCGGCCGTCGGGCGAGATGGCGTCGATCCAGTTGCCGAGTTCGGTCATCCAGGTGTGCTCGGTGAGCCGGAATCCGGCGATACCGTGATCAGGGTTGTTCATCGCCGCCTGCCCCCCGGGCGCGTCTAGCGCTTCCTTCTGTGACGTCCCGCCATACGGCGCCTCACCGCAAGTGTGACCGGTAGCGCGCCCGTCGTCACCAGGCCGAGCGCGAGCAACGCGCCTCCGGCGCCCCCTTCGGCGGCCCGAGGCACCTCAGGCTCGCCGCGCGGCGGCTCCTGACCGCCCCCGGTCGCCGTCGCGCCGCCGTCGCCGTCGCCTCTCGTGGGGCTGGGCTCGCCCTGGGTGGGCGAGGCCGTGGTCGGGTCGGGGATCGGGTCCGGCCGCCTGGTCGGAGGCGTGGAGCTCGGGGCGTCCGGGGTGGGAGGCCGCTCGCCGTCGGGACGGTAGACGTCGCCGTTCAGCTCGGGCTCCTCGGTGTCGGTCGCCGTGGGCTTCGCGGTGGTGGGCTTCGGGGTCGGCTTCCGCGTCCTGACCGGCGTCCGCGCCGGGGTGGGGGTCGGCTTCCTGGTGGCCGTGGGCCGCACGACCGGCGGCGCGACACTGCTCGTGGCCGTCGGGACCGGCGCGGAGGTGCTCTCCTCCGGCGTGGGCTCCTCGGGCTCCTCGGTGGCCTCGTCGGGCACGTCCTCTGGAGTCTCCTCGACGGCCGGATCGGGCTCGGAGGCGGTCGGCGTGACCTCGGTGGTCTGTGCCTGGAGCACCGGCTCCTCGGATCCGGAGCTGACGAACATCACCACGGCCGCGACGAGCACACCCGCCGTCACCGTGGCCAGGGCGATCTTGACGGGCAGCTTGCTCAGGACGCTCGGCGGGTCCTCGAAGCTCGTCTCGGCGAGCGCGGTCTCCGTCTGCGCGGGCTCCTCCAGCGCGCTCGGGAAGAGCAGCACCAGCATGCCCGCGAGCGCGGCCAGGCGGCGGCGCCCGCGCTCCTCCCAGTCGTCCCCGTACGCCTGCGCCGCGACGACCTCCAGCTCGGTCAGGAACGCCTCCGCCGACGGCGGCCGCTGCGCCGGGTCCTTGGCCAGGCCGCGTTCGACCAGGTCGCGCAGTTGCCCGGGGATCTCCTCGGTCGGCGGAGCCACGGCCTGGTGCTGGTGGGCCAGGGCGGCGAGGTTGGGGGCGCGGAAGGGACGGGTGCCGGTCAGGCACTCGAAGAGCACGACGGTGGCCGCGTAGACGTCGGTCGCCGGCCCCGCGGGCTTGCCCGACCACTGCTCGGGCGCCATGTACGGCGGCGTGCCCGCGGCGCTCGCGTGCTCGCCGGTCCTGACCGCGATGCCGAAGTCCACCAGCTTGGTGGTGCCGTCACGCTGCACCATGACGTTCTCGGGCTTGAAGTCGCGGTGCACGACCCCGATGGCGTGCGCCGAGGCGAGACCCTGCAGCGAGCCCTTGAGCACCGTCAGGGCCGCCTCGGGCCCCGTGGGTCCCTCGGAGCGCAGTAACTCGCGCAGCGACACCCCGTTGATCAGCTCCATGATGATCGCCGCGCCCTGCCCGGCCTCGACGTAGTCGATCAGCCTGGCGTGGTACGCGCTCTGCAGCGTCGCCAGCAGCCTGGCCTCGTGGCGGAACCTGGCCACGAACCCGACGTCGGATCTCAGCTCGTCACTGAGGTATTTGACGGCGACCTCGGCGCCGTCGTAGTCGCGCCTGGCCAGGACCACCCGGCCCGCGGCCCCCGAGCCCAGCTCGCGGACCTCGGTGTAGCCCGGAACCCCCCACGGCCCATCACCGTACATAACGGTTCTCCTCTGGAGTAACTAGGGCCCCCACCCTCATCAAACGGTCCGTAGCTTAACCAGAGGGAGCCGCTTTCCCGCTACCGTTATTCAGACAAGCGGGGAAATGTCACCCAACGGTACCGGGAGAGTCGGGCCTCGGTGTGATCTTCGGCGTCGCTCGCGGTGTCTCCTTCGCGGGCTCCTGCGGCTTCTCGCTGGGCGTGTCCTGCGGTTTCTCCACCGGCCTGTCGCTCGGCGGCTCCTTGGGCGGCTCCTCCTCCTGGCACGCCGGGGTGGCGCCGCTGCGGCTGTCGCCCCCGCCGGCCGCGGCCGGGTCGGTGGCGGCCGTCACCGACCACTTGGAGCCGCAGGGCAGCTTGGCCCGGTAGGTGAACGAGCGGCTGTAGGAGGTCGCGCCCGACAGGGTCACCGCCTGCGTGCCGGCCCCCTCGCCGGCCGCGAGCCTGACGGTGAGCCGTACCGGCCCGGTGCCCGCCGTGGTGACCCTGACCTGCGCGGTGATCCCGCCGGCCCCCGCGCCCGCCTCGACGATCGCCACCTGCCGTACCTGCGGCGGGCACGGCACCGAGAGCCGCGCCGTGTCGGTCCTGCCGCCCGCGCTCACCCGCACCGACAGCGTCGAGCCGCAGGGACGGGACCTGAACGTGTGGGTGAAGGCCCTTGCGTAGGAGGTGCGGCCGGACAGGGTGGCCTCGCGGGTGCCCACCGCCTCGCCGTCCACCGCGAACCTGGCCTCCACCGGGATCGCGCCGGTGCCGCTCGCGGTGAGCCTGACCCGGGCGGTGGCCGTGCGGCCTGGGGCCTCGGGCAGGCTGAGTGCGACGCCGAGGGCGTTCACCCTGACCGGGCAGGCCGGCACGGACAGGGAGGCCGTCGTGGTCCCGCCGGGGGCCGCCGGTGACGTGGCGACGTTCAGTGTGACCGTCCTGCCGCAGGGGCGCTCATCCATCCGCCAGGTCAGCGTGCGGGTGTAGGAGGTGGCGCCGCTGAGGCGCAGGCGCTGGACGGTGCCGTCCGCGCCGCGCGCCGCCCAGGTGGCGGTGACGGTGACCGCGCCGGCGCCGTTCGTGCGGAACGTGACCGTGCTGCGGGCGACGTCGTCGTCGCCGAGCGTGATGCCGCCCACGCTCACTCCCAGCACCGAGGCAGGCGGCGGC
>NZ_BAAAMU010000085.1:0-45542 GCF_039529435.1 Nonomuraea maheshkhaliensis | reverse complement strand
GCCACGATCAGCAGCGTCGCCGCGGCCGCCGGGGTCTCGCGGGCCACGGTGTCGCGGGTCATGAACGGCTCGCCGAGCGTGCATCCCGAGCTGGCCGCCAGGGTCAGGGCCGCCGCCGAGGCGCTCGGCTACGAGCCGAGCGCGGCCGCGCGCAGGCTCGCGCTCGGCCGCACGGGCACCGTCGCGCTGGTGGTCCCCGACCTGTCCAACCCGCTGTTCCAGAACGTGCTGCGCGGGCTCAGCCAGGCCGCGGGCAAGGCGGGCTGCCAGTTGCTGGTGGTCGAGTCGGACGAGGACCCGGAGGAGGAGGTGGTCCTGGCGCTGGAGGCGCGGCGCAACTGCGACGGGCTCGTGCTGGCCTCCCCCAGGACGCCGGACGAGCGGCTGCGTGAGCTGAGCGAGCGGCTGGCGCCGTTCGTGCTGGTCTACCGGGAGGTCGCCGGGCTGGGCGCGCCGTCGCTGTCGATCGACAACCGCGCCGGCATCGGCGAGATCGTGGCCCACCTCACCGCGCTGGGCCATCGCCGCCTGGCCTACCTGGCCGGCCCGCCCGCCAGCGCGGGCAACGCCGAGCGGCTGGCCGCGCTGCGCGCCGCCCCCGGGCTGGAGCTGACCGTGCTGCCGTGCGGGTCGATGTTCGACCACGGCCACGCCGCCGCCGCCGCGGTGGTGGAGTGCGGGGCCACCGCGGTCGTGGGCTTCAACGACATGGTGGCCTCGGGCGTGCTGACCGGCCTGCGCGAGCTGAACGTACGGGTGCCCGGCGAGGTCTCGGTCACCGGGTTCGACGACATCGCCTTCGCCCGCTACACCTCGCCGCCGCTGACCACGGTGTCCATTCCGGCGAACGAGCTGGGCCGGCAGGCGTGGGAGCGGCTCTGGGCGCTGATGAACGGCGAGAGCGGCGGCTACAACGTGCGCTACCAGCCCCGTTTGCTCGTCCGCGACAGCACCGGCCCCGCGCCGTCCTAGACACCGCTCCCCCGGCGGCTGAACATCGGCGGAGCATCCTGCGTACCTCCTCACGAAGCGAAGGACGAGGCGACGCGGAGGAGGCGGGACGGTGACGATGGCCGGGCTCGGACGGATGGCGGGCGCCATGACCGTGACCCTGACGGTGGCCGTCGCGGTGGCGGTGACGGGCACCATGGCCGTGCCCGTCACCGCGCTGGCCGACCCCACCCCCGCCCAGGCCAGGGCCAAGCTGGTCAAGCTGAACGAGCAGGCCGACCGGCTCGTCGAGCGCTTCAACCAGGCCACGGAGACCTATCGCAAGGCCAGGAAGAAGTACGAGACGCTGGACGCCGAGCTGCGCGCCAAGCAGGCGCAGGCCGAGGCGCTGCGCGGCGAGGTGGCCGAGCTGGCGCTCAACGACTACCAGATGGGCGGCCCGCTCGGCTGGCAGCGGTACGTGGTCCAGGGCGACCCCACGGCGATGCTCGGCGGCATGGCCTCGCTGGAGCAGATCATGCAGGACCGGGCGGCCAAGGTGCGCGCCTTCCACAGCGCGACCGAGGACCTGCGCCGGCGGCGCGACGCGGCCAAGGGCGTGCTGGCCGAGGCGGAGAGCGCGCGCGACGACGTGCGCGAGGAGAAGGCGAAGGTGGAGAAGCTCGTCGGCGAGCAGACGAAGCTGCTGCGCAGGCTGGGCGCCTTCAAGACCGGCAACCCGCGCAGCACCGGCATCACCTACACCGGCCCCGCCTCAGGCAACGCCCGCGAGGCGCTGCAGTTCGCGTTCGGGCAGGTCGGCAAGCCGTACCGGTTCGGCGGCACGGGGCCGGGCTCGTGGGACTGCTCGGGCCTGGCCCAGGCGGCCTGGCGCGCGGCCGGTGTGCAACTGCCCCGCACCACGTACACGCAGTGGGCCTGGGGCGCCGCCCGGCGCGTCCCGGTGAGCCAGGCGCAGCCCGGCGACCTGCTGTTCAGCAGAGGGCTCGGGCACATGGGCCTGTACGTGGGCGACGGCAAGATGGTGCACGCGCCGCAGACCGGGGACGTCGTCAAGGTGGTCGTGCTCGACGACTACTGGCGCAACCGCCTCATCGGCGCGGTCCGCCCCTGAGGCCCTTGACCCCTGCTGACCACCGCGACCTGACGCATGCTGACGGCCGCGTCCGGGCGACGTCCCCGAACGGCGCCCCGCTACAGGTTGACGGGCGCGCGGGTGAACACCGGCCCCGCGTGCCGCCCGGTCGGCACACCGCCGGCCGGCACCGGCACGGTGGCCAGCATCTGCCCGGCCAGCTTCAGCTCGAACATGACGCCCATCGCCGCGTCGAGATGCCCTGGATCGCCGTCCACGCAGCGCTGCAGCGCGTCCAGCAGCCGGGTGAACGTCACCCTGAACTGGTGCACGCGCCGCCACGCCTCGCTCTCCGGGTCGAGGTCGGCGGGCCGCTGGTTGGGCGTGAGCGGCCACACGCCGTCGGCGTCGAAGGGGTACGGATCGCCGCTGTAGGAGAAGCCCTCAGGCGCGGAGGGGTCGCGCACCAGGCGGCGGCCCTTGGCGATGGCGGCGAAACGGTAGTAGTGGGCGATGTCACCGTCGGGATCGACCGGCGAGTCCGGCGTGCCCTCGCCCTCCTCCACGATGAGCCCGATGGCGCGGGCGGCGTCTTTGGTGGTCCTGATCGGGAAGAGCCGGTCGGCGCCGAACCACGCGGGCGCGACCACCTGCCGCCGCACGTCGCCGGGCAGGACCTCCTGAGGCAGGGCGAGCAGCGCGTCGGACAGCGTGCGGTAGAACTCGCCGATCGTGGCGAACTCCGGCGGCTCGGCCACCCCGTCCGCCCGCCGGAACACGAGCGGGTTCTCCGGCTCCTCGATCCGCATGAACACCGACTCCATGAGCCCGAGGGAGAACGGTTCGAGCCCGACGACGAGGTCCTCACCGATGCCGAGCGGCAGCGGCCCCGGATATTCGGTGACGAAGCCGGGCGCGTCGAGCGCCGGCCTGGCGCCGAGGGCGTTGAGCAGGTTGCACCCGATGAGCAGGTGCAGCATCTCGTCCACGACGACGTCGTGCACGGCCCACCAGATGTCGCGGTTGCGGCCCGGCTTGAGCGACAGCATGGCGGTGAGGTACGGCGGGATGGTGGCGAACTCCAGCCGGACGGCGTCCTGGACCCGTGGGACGAGGTCGGCGGGCTGCTGCGCCCTGGCCAACTCGTCGACGGCGGCGCGATCGATCCTCAGCATCGGTCAGTCACTCCCCTCTGCGGCGCGGTCGGTCCTCGGCATCGGTCACTCGCTCCCTTCGGCGGCCCGGTCGAACCGCCTCCTGATCCGTTCCGCGCTCTCGTGCGCGGCCGTCGTCTTGGCGACGGACTCCCGCTCCGCCCGCCCCGGCACGGCGCGCGCCATGGCCCTGGGGCCGGTGGGCAGCCCGCGCAGCCAGCGCAGGATCGTGGCCCGCTTCGGCTCGGACAGGTCGCGGGTGACGGGCATGTGGTTGGGGTCGGTGATGTCGCGCGACAGCGCCAGCAGCATGGCGGCCCGCCAGGGCTTGACGGACTCCAGGTCGCCGAGGTTCACCAGATGCTCGCCCATGATCGGATAGTGCAGGGCGTAGGGGGCCAGGAGGCGCCGCACCTCGCGTTCGAGGTCCTCGTCCGCGGGCGGGAGGTGGGCGTCGCGCACGTGGGCCACGATCACGTCGAACCTCGGGTCGAGGCCGGAGCCGTCGAGGTCGAGCTCACCGTCCTCGGTGACGCGCGTGCTGTATCCGACCTGTTCGACGACGCCGTCGAGCGCGCCGCGCGGGTTGCCCGGGTCTCCGGCCGAGAACGTCACGGTGGCGGTGCCGCCGGGTCCGGTCTCGACGGTGGCGGGTCCGGTGAGCACGGCGCCGGGGCCCTGGGCGGAGGCGAGGTGGATGCTCAGGCCGGCGGCGGGCGCGCCGCGGCGCCGCGCGTGCAGGGTGGCCGTGGCCGAGGCGCCGGCCTCGACGCGGTGCACGAAGTCGTCGGCCCTGACGTACAGGCCGTCCGCGACCTCCCTGGAGACGACGAGCAGGCCGCCATCCGGTGCGGGCGTGACCAGCGCGAGGGGGCGCCGGGCGAGCGCTCGGGCGGCTTCGGGAGTGAGCGGGAGCGAGACGACGCCCGCGGGCGGGAGGTCCGGGAGCAGCGAGACCGTGCCGAGGTCGAGCCCGGCGCCCGGAGGGAGGACGTCGCCCGCCGCCACGTCCTCGCCGGGCAGGACGGCGACGCCGATCGCGGCCGCCGCGGGGTGCACGGTCCCGGTCGCGCCGGCGAGCGGGTAGGCGTTGCCGAGGTCGAGCACGAGCCGGTCGCCGGTCCCGGCGGCGATGGCCGCGGCGATCGGGACGTCCTCGGTCAGCATGCCCCCGTCGAGGCGGCGGCCGGCGACGAACGACATCGGCTCCCCCGCCCGCCACGGCCCGACGCAGCCGGTGAGCCTGCCGGTCGCGAAGGTGACTCCGCCGCGCCTGGCGTCGATCCCGTACACGTTGAGGCCGATCGACAGCCGCTGCGGCGACGCCTCGCGCATGGCGGCCAGCACGGGGACGGAGCCGGCGCCCGGGCCGTACTCGACGTCCTCCAGGACGGAGATCCACGAGGCGCCCAGCCCGCCGAAGCCGTCGCCGGGGACGCGCTGCCACAGGTCGCGGAAGGCGGCGGGCCGGTAGCGGCCGGACAGCAGCGTCTCGCCGCCGTGGCCGGTGAGGCGGACGGTCAGCCCCCAGATCTCGGTGGAGAACTGCCAGTCGGGGTCGAGGTCGGCGAGCTTGGCGGCGGCCCGGTCGCGGGTGGCGGCCACGACCAGCCCGAAGGCCGGGTCGTCCGCCGGCAGCGGCGCGCCGGGCGCGCTCTCCCCTCCGTCGACCACGCAGCCGAGCAGGTCGAACGTGCCGCCGCCGTACGGGTTCCAGCCCGGATCCGGCACGCCGCCCGAGCCGAAGGAGGACGGGTCGTTGTTCATGGTCGGCACGTCGCTGAGGAACCGGCCCGCGAAGGTGACGCGCGGGCTGTCGAGATGGCTCATCGTGGCGCTCCCCCTGTCCGTTCGGTATCGGATCGTGCGAAGGACGCTGAAATCGGGATCCGTCCCCTTCAGCTCCCACCACACACTGAGACGGCCGCGCCGGTCCTGAGACTGCCCTCAGGGATAGACCTCAGGAACCGTTCTCCGGGCCGCACTGCCGGATTCTTCGCGACTTTTCCGGCTGCGCTCGGGTACGGCATGCTAATGATCTGTAAGCGCCCGCCCGCGACGACCGCGAGCCGAGGCCACGATCATGCGCGCTCCCAGCAATGATCACATACCGCAATCGAGCGGACACCAATCGTCAATCGAAGGTTGTGAGACTCATCGAGACACATGACGGAGGTACCCGATGCCCTTCCTGACCCAGCTCGCCGACGTCGCCCGCCGCACCGGGCGCCCCGTGACCGAGGTGGGCGGCTGGAAGACCCGCGGCCACGGGCCGCAGCCGGAGGTGCGGGGCATCGTCTGCCATCACACCGCCGGACCGGCCGGAGGCGGCGACTACCCCTCGCTCGCGGTGGTGCGCGACGGCCGCCCCGGGCTCGACGGGCCGCTGTCGCACTTCGGCCTGGGCAGGTCGGGGGGCATCTACGTCATCGCCGCCGGGCGCTGCTGGCACAACGCCCCCTCGACCTCGCCGCGGCACGACAACTCCAGCTCGATCGGCATCGAGGCGGAGAACGACGGCTCCCAGCCGTGGCCGGAGGTCCAGCTGGACGCCTACCGGAAACTCTGCGCCGAGCTGTGCCGGGCGTTCGGGCTGCCCGCCTCGCGGGTCAAGGCGCACCGTGAGGTCAACACCTCCAAGCCCGACCCCCACTCCATCGACATGAACGCCTTCAGGGCGGCCGTCGCCACCCTGATCAACGGCGGGCCCGTGCCCGCGCCCGGACCATCCACCCCATCCTGGACGGAGGAGATCTTGAGAGAGCTCCCGCTGATCAAGCCCGGTGACGACAACTTCGACGTCAAGACCGTCAGAGGCTGCCTGTTCGCGCGAGGGCACGTGCCACCGGCCGCGTACGCCGGCATCCAGGACGGCCTGGAGGGCTGGCTGAAGACCACGCAGTGCGACAACGGGCTGGTGGAGCTGGTCCGCGGCTTCCAGCGGGCCGAGGGCATCGACGAGGACGGCCTCGTCGGGCCCGCGACGTGGGGGCCGCTGCTGCGCGTGTAGCCGGCCCCGGAGCCTGAGCCCTGCCGCAAACGGGCGGGACGGGCCCGCGGCGGGGGGCGTGCCATACTTCGGGGATGGCGCGGATCGTCTTCATCGGGGTCGGTGACGTGGAGCTGACGCGCCGCGTCGCCTCCGCCCTGATGCTCACCCCCTCGCTGCGCGGCGAGCTGGAAATCGTGCTGCACGACGACGACCCCGGCCGGCTGGCGACCACCGAGCGGCTCGTGCGCGCGCTCGACGCCGAGGCGCGGGCGGACGCGAAGATCCGCAGCGTGTTCGACCGCCGGCAGGCGCTCAAGGGCGCCGGGTTCGTCGTCGCCCACCTCGACGTCGGAGGGTTCGAGGCGACGCTGCGCGACTTCGAGATCCCCCACCGCTACGGCCTGCGCCAGACCATCGGCGACACGATCGGCATCGGCGGCGTCTTCCGCGGGCTGCGCACGATACCCGTGCTGGTCGAGCTGGCCGCGCAGATGGCCGAGGAGTGCCCCGACGCGTGGCTGCTGAGCTGCAGCGACCCGATGGCGATGACCGGGTGGGCGGTGCACGAGGCGACGGGGTTCGAGCGGTTCGCCGGGCTCTGCCACTCGGTGTGCGACACGCACGCGTACCTGGCCGACCTGGTGGGCCGCGACGAGGACGAGGTGAGCTTCCTCAGCGCGGGCCTCAACCACCAGTCGTTCGTGCTGCGCTTCGAGGCGGGCGGGCGCTCGCTCTACCCGGAGCTCGACGCGGTGCTCGACGCCGACCCGCAGCTCAAGCGGCACGTCCGCGCCGAGCTCTACCGCACCTTCGGCTACTTCCCCACGCAGTCGAGCGAGCACGCCGCCGAATACGTGCCCTGGATCATGCGTCACCCCGACGAGACCGCCAGGCTCGGCGTGCCGGTCGAGGAATACCTGCGCCGGGTCGGCAAGAGCCTGCACCTGTACGAGGAGACGCGGCGGGCCCTGTCCGCCGGTCACCCGCTGCTGATCCGCTGGCAGCACCAGGAGCCCGCCGCGGCGGCGATCCTGGCCATGCTGACCGGCGAGGAGAAGGAGATCCACGTCAACGTGGCCAACCGGGGGCTGATCGGCAACCTGCCCGAGGGCAGCTGTGTGGAGGTGCCGGCCGACGTCGGCGCGGGCGGGGTGCGCCCCCGGGCCGTGGGCGACCTGCCCGTGCAGCTCGCCGCGCTCAACCGGACCTTCCTCAACGTGGTCGAGCTGACCGTGCGCGCCGCCCTCGACGGCGAGCGCTCGCACGTCTACCACGCCGCGATGCTCGACCCGAACACGGCGGCCACGCTGCCGCTGCCCGCGATCGAGCGGCTGTGCGACGAGCTGATCGAGGCGCACGGCGACCTGCTGCCGCCGGCGGTCCGTGCATGAGCGAGTCGATGCCGACCGAGGTGCGGCGCGAGCGCATGCTGGCGCTGCTCACCGAGCAGGAGTTCGCCAGGGTCGCCGAGCTGGCCGAGGCGTTCGGGGTGTCCAGTGTGACCGTCCGCGCGGACCTCGACGCGCTGGAGGAGCAGGGCCGGGTGCGCCGGGTACGCGGCGGCGCCGTGTCGGCCGGGCCCGCGCCGCACGTCGAGCCGTCGTTCGAGCTGTCGCTGGGCACGGCGGCGGTGGAGAAGTCGCTCATCGGGAAGATCGCCGCCCGGCTGGTCGGCTCGGGCGAGAGCGTGCTGATGGGGGCCGGCACCACGACCTCCTACGTGGCCAGGGAGCTGGTCGCGCGCTCCGACCTGACCGAGGTGACGGTGTTCACCAACGGGCTGCGCACGGCGCTGGAGCTGGAGCCCGCGCTGCCCAGGATCTCGGTCGTGGTGACCGGCGGCAGCCTGCGCCGCCAGCAGCACTCGCTGGTCGACCCGCTGGGCGGCAAGCTGCTGGAGGGCATCAGGGCCCACACCGTCATCCTGGGCTGCGGCGGCGTGGACGCCGCGGGCGGGGTGACCAACGTGAGCCTGCCCGACGCGGAGATGAAGCAGCGCATGTTGCGCGCCGCGGCCAGGAAGATCCTGGTCGCGGACGCGTCCAAGCTGGGCGTGGTGGAGATGGCGCCGATCTGCGCGATCGGCGAGATCGACCTGCTGATCACCGGCGAGTCGGCCGACCCGGAGTGCGTGGCGGCGCTCAGGGACAAGGGCCTGGAGGTCGAGATCGCCCGCTGAGCGCCGGGCTCACCCCCTCGGCACCGACATCACCCGCCGAGCACCGGGGTCACCCGCGCAGGGCCTCCGGGAGGAGGTCGCCGTGAGCGCGGGTCAGTTCGTCCGCCATACGCCAGATGTCCTCCAGCGGAAGTGACGCGGCGGTGTTGGGGTCGATCATCAGCGCGTGCCTGACGTGGCGGGGCTCTCCTTCCAGCGCGGCACGTACAGTGAGCTCATTGACGCTGACATAAGTCCTGTTCAGAGCGGCGAGTTGCGGGGGCAGAGCACCGACCGCGGTCGGCCTGACGCCCGTCGCGTCGGCCACGCAGGGCACCTCCACCACGCAGCCGTGCGGCAGGTTCGAGATGAGCCCGTCGTTGACGACGTTGCCGTAGACGACGCGGGGGGTGCCGGTGACGATGCTGTGGATGATCTGGGGGGCGTACTCGTCGGTGCCGGCGATGTCCAGCTCACCGCCGTGCCGGACGAGGTCGCGGGTGCGCTTGTACTCGGCCAGGTTCTCCTCGCTGACCCGCAGGTACTCCCCGACCGGGATGCGCAGCCGGTCGATCTCGGAGTCGTGGTGCATCAGCCAGGGCACGTACTCGGCGGAGTGCTCGCTGGTCTCGGTCGGGTAGTAGCCGAGCCGCCGGTACATGTCCACCCGCACCCGGCGGCGCAGCTGTGGGTCGTCCACGTCGAGGAGCGGGTAGAGGTCCCGGCCGTCGCGCTCGAAGCGCAGCACCCACGCCTGGTGGTTGACGCCGGCCGCGAGGTAGGTGATCTCCTCGTACGGCACGTTCACCAGCTCGGCCAGGTCCCGCATGGTCCAGTAGACCGAGTGGCACAGGCCGACGACGTTCTTCACCTTGCCCGACAGGTACCAGACGTTCATGGCCATCGGGTTGGTGTAGTTGAGCAGGAGCGCGTCGGGGCAGACCGCGCCGATGTCCGCCGCCAGCGCGTCGAGCAGCGGGAACGTGCGCAGGGCGCGGAAGATGCCGCCCGCGCCGATGGTGTCGGCGATGGTCTGGCGCAGCCCGTACCTGGCGGGGATCTCGAAGTCGGTGACGGTGGCGTCGTAGCCGCCGACCTGGACCATGTTGATCACGAAGTCGGCGCCGTCGAGCGCCTCGCGCCGGTCGAGGTGGGCGGTGACGGTGGCGGCGTCGCCGGTGATGCGGCGGGCCACGGCCTCGGCCACCTGGAGGCGCTCGGGGTCGATGTCGTGCAGGGCGATGCGCATGCCCCGCAGCTCGGGGAACTTGACCAGGTCGGCGAGCAGCCCGTGGGTGAAGACCACGCTTCCCGCGCCGACGAACACGATCTTCTTCATGCTGTTGCTTCCTCCCAGGTGGGCTGGGCCGCGGTGCCCCCGGCGGCACGGGTGGAAAGGGTGCCGCAGGCCACGGCCACCGTCATGGCCTGGCGCAGCGGGCGTCCGCGCAGGAGCGCGGCGAGCAGGCCGGCGTCGAAGCTGTCTCCCGCGCCGACGGCGTCCACGACGGTGGCGGGCGGGGCCGGGATCTCGACGAGCTCGCCGTCGGCGAAGGCGACCGCGCCCCGCTCGCCCCGCTTGACCACGGGCAGCGTGCCTCGGTCGGCCAGCTCCCTGACGGCCTGCTCCAGCGTGGTGGCGCGGGCGATGGCCAGGGCCTCCGGCTCGTTCGGCAGGAGCACGTCGGTGACGGGGAGGACGTCCTCCAGGCCGGCCCAGCGGCCCGCCGGGTCGTCGTTGGTGTCGAGGGAGGTGGACGCGCCCGCGGCCCTGGCCAGCCCGAACAGCACGAACAGCCCGGCCGCCAGCAGCGGCTGCAGGAAGTACGACGACACGACCTCGTGGGCGGCCCGCTCCAGCAGCCCCGGCGGCACGTCGGCCGCGCCGAGCCGGTCCAGGCAGCCGGGGGCGGTGAGGATGGCCCGGTCGTCGCCGTCCACCAGCGCCACCGTCATGGCGGTGGGCACCGCGGGGTCGACGACGCAGGCGGACACGTCCACACCGCCGGCGCGCAGGGCGTCCAGGACGAAGGCCCCGGCGGGATCGTCCCCCACTCGCCCGACGAACGCGGTGCGCAGGCCGAGCCGGGCGGCGCCGTACGCGGTGATGGCGCCGGAGCCGCCGAGCACCAGGCCGGCGGCGGGGACGAGCTGCTCACGCTGGCCGAACTCGGGGTGGCGAGGCGAACCCGACACGATCACGTCCGGGTTGGCGTCGCCGACGACAAGAAGGTCGAAGGTCGTTCTGGACACCACGGCACGGTCCCAGGAGTTGTGAAACCTTGTCAAGCCTTGCGCTTTTTCGAAGGTATTGACAAGACTTCGAAAGTAACCATGATTGGCTCCAACATTCCGGGAGGAGCATCCACAGTGCGAAGAAGAACCGCGGTGGCCCTGGTCACGGCGATCATCCTGGCGGCCGCCGGCTGCGGGGGGTCGCCCCAGGAGGGCGCCAAGACGGTGGACCCGCAGGCGAAGGTGAAGCTCACCTGGTGGACGGGCCAGACAGCCGACGCAGAGAAGATCCTGGAGGGTCTGGCGGCGGAGTTCACCAAGAAGCACCCCAACGTGACCATCGACGTCTCCTCGGGGGCGTCCACCACCGACGAGCTGCTGCAGAAGCTGTCCGCCGGTTTCGCCAGCGGCGTCTACCCCGATATTTCGTACTCTTTCGGGAACTGGGCGTCGCAGCTCCAGGAGTCGGGCAAGACCCTGGACCTGACGGAGAAGGTGAAGGACCCGGCGGTCAAGTGGGACGAGTTCGCCGCCTCCGCCCGTGCCACCGCGACGCCGAACGGCCAGGTCATCGGCTTCCCCGCGATCGTGGACAACCTCTCGCTGCTCTACAACAAGAAGCTCTTCGACGCCAAGGGGGTGCCGTACCCGACCGACGAGTGGACGTGGGACGACTTCAGGGCGGCCGCCAAGAAGCTCACCGACCCGGCGGCGAAGATCTACGGGACGGCGTACTCGGTGAGCGGCTCCGAGGACACCACCTGGCACTTCTGGCCGCTGCTGTGGCAACGCGGCGGCGCCATCCTGTCGCAGGACCAGAAGCAGGCCGCGTTCAACGGCCAGGCCGGGGTGGACGCGCTGGAGTTCCTGCGGGCGATGGCGGTGGACGACAAGAGCGTCTACCTCGACCAGACCGACGAGCGCTACGCGCCGCTGTTCGGGGACGGCCGGATCGGGATGATCATCAATGGGCCGTGGACGCTGTTCGACCTGAAGCAGAAGAAGACCGACTACGGCGTGGCCTTCCTGCCCGGCACGAACGGCGATCACCAGACGGTCTCGGGCCCCGACCTGTGGACGCTGTTCGACAACGGTGACGCCAACCGGGCCTACTGGTCGTTCGAGCTGATCAAGTGGCTCACCTCGGCCGAGGGCGACTCCCGGTGGAACCTGGTCCAGGGCAACCTGCCGCTGCGGACCTCCGAGACGTCCCTGCCCGCCTACCAGGACTACGTCAAGGAGTACCCGGGCGTGGAGAAGATGGTCGCGAACATGGCCAACGCGAAGCAGGCCCGGCCCACCGTCAGCGGATACGTGGAAATGTCGCGACATGTCGGGGAAGCCATCGCCAAGGTGCTGCAGGGCGCGTCCGCGCCGAAGGCGGCGCTGGACGAGGCCGCGACCAAGTCGGCCCAGGCGCTGGCCGGAGGCTGACCATGTCGCTGCTGTTCGCCGGGCGGCGCCAGAGCACCGCCCACCGCGCGGCGATCCCGTCCGGCAGGGTGCGGTGGCTGCACCGCACCCTGGTCGGCTGGGGGTTCGCGGGCCCCGCCACCGCGCTGGTGGTGGGCCTGTCGATCTTCCCCGCGGCGTGGGCGTTCCTCATCTCGCTGCAGAAGTGGAACGGCATCGCCCCGGCCAAGCCCATCGGCCTGCTCAACTACCAGTTCATGGCCCAGGACCCCGATCTCTTCGCGGCGGTCCAGCACACGCTGGTGTTCACCGTGCTGTTCGTGCCGTCGTCGATCTTCCTCGGGATGCTCGTCGCCGTCGCGCTCAACCGGCCGATCAAGCTGGTCGGCTTCTACCGTACGTGCATCTTCATCCCCTTCGTCGCCTCGGCGGCGGCGACCGGCATCCTGGCCAGCTTCGTCTTCAACCCCCAGTACGGCGCCGCCAACAGCCTCCTGCGCGTGCTCGGCCTGCCGCAGCAGCAGTTCCTGGAGAGCCAGTCGCAGGCGCTGGCCGTGATCTGCCTGATCGCGCTGTGGGGGCAGGTCGGCTTCACCGTGGTCGTCTACCTGGCCGCGCTGCAGGACATCCCCAAGGACGTGGTCGAGGCGGCCCGCATGGACGGCGCCAACCGCTGGCAGGTCTTCCGGCACGTCACGCTGCCCGCGCTCGGGCCGGTCACGGTGTTCACCTCCATCTGGCAGACGATCACCGCGCTGCAGCTCTTCGACCTGGTCTTCACCACGACCAGAGGCGGTCCGCTGGGGGCGACGCAGACGATCGTGTACTACGTCTACACCCAGGCGTTCAAGCTCACGAAGTTCGGCTACGGCTCGGCCGTCGCCTACGGGCTGTTCGCCGTGACCATGCTGATCACCGTCGGGATGATCCTCTACTCCCGGCGCAGCAAGATCGAGGCCTTCTGATGAGACGTCTGCCGTTCAGCCCCTGGCATCTGCTGCTGATGCCGCTGGCCCTGCTGTTCGCGCTGCCGCTGGTGCAGATGGTGCTGACCGCGTTCATGCCGGACGGCGACATCAACCGCTTCCCTCCCCGCTTCATCCCGAGCCGGCTGCAGCTCGACGGCTTCATCGGCCTGTTCAGCCAGTCGCAGGCGCTGCGCTGGCTGCTCAACACCGTCATCGTGTCCACCATCGCGGTGGTCGCGCATCTCGTGCTCTGCTCGATGGCCGGCTACGGCTTCGCCCGGCTGAAGTTCTTCGGCAAGAACGCCGGGTTCCTGATGATCCTGGCCACCATCATGATCCCGGCCCAGTTGCTGATGATCCCGACGTACGTGATGTTCACCCGGCTCGGCCTGATCGACACCCTGGCGGCGGCGTTCGTGCCGTGGCTGGCGTCGGCCTTCGGGATCTTCCTCATGCGGCAGTTCTTCCTGTCGCTGCCCGCCGAGCTGGAGGACGCGGCCCGCATCGACGGTTGCACCACGTTCGGGGTGTTCTGGCGGGTGGTGCTGCCGCTGGCCAAGCCGGCCCTGGCCACGCTCACCGTGTTCACCCTGCTGGGCTCGTGGAACGACCTGATCTGGCCGCTGGTCGCGATCAGCGACGAGAGCATCTACACGATCCAGCTCGGCCTGGCCAACTTCCAGGGCACCCGGCACACGCAGTGGTCGCTGCTCATGGCCGGCAATGTCGTGGCGACGATGCCGCTCATCATCGCCTTCATCGTGGCGCAGCGGCAGTTCGTGGCCACGATGACGTTCAGCGGCCTGAAGGGGTGAGGCGGGCCGGGTTCAGCGGACCAGCCGGAAGAACGCGCGGACGTCGGCGACCAGCAGGTCCGGCGCCTCCATGGCGGCGAAGTGGCCGCCCCGGCCGAACTCCGACCAGTGGATCACGTTGTGCTCGCGCTCGGCGACGCGGCGGATCCCGGCGTCCCCGGGAAAGACCGCCACCCCGGTGGGGACGTCGGACTTGTCCACGGGCTGCCCCCAGTCGGTCGCGCCCTCCTTGTACAGGCGGGCCGACGACCCCGCGGTGCCGGTGAACCAGTAGATGGAGACGTCGGTGAGCAGCTGGTCGCGGTCAACGGCGTCTTCGGGCAGGTCGCGGGCGGGGTCGGTCCACTCCTTGAACTTCTCGGCGATCCAGGCCAGCTGACCCGCGGGAGAGTCGTGCAGGCCGAAGGCCAGCGTCTGCGGGCGGGTCGACTGGATCATGGCGTAACCCGAGCGGTCGTGGTCGGTGTAGAGGGCCAGCCGGGCCCGCTCCGCCTCCGTCAGCCCCTCCGTCTCGCCAGGCTCGAACGACGGGAAACCCAGGGCGCCGTTGACGTGGACGCCGGCGACGTTGCCCGGCGCGACCCGGCCGAGCTCGGGAGAGACCAGCGCGCCGGTGTCGCCGCCCTGGGCGCCGTAACGGTCGTAGCCGAGGCGGTGCATCAGCTCGGCCCAGGCGCGGGCCACCCGGCGCAGGTTCCAGCCGGTCTCGCGGGTGGGGCCGGAGAACCCGAAGCCCGGCAGGGAGGGCGCCACCAGGTGGAAGGCGTCGGCCGGGTCGCCGCCGTGGGCGCGCGGGTCGGTGAGCGGGCCGATGATCTGCATGAACTCGGCGATCGAGCCGGGCCAGCCGTGCGTGAGGACCAGCGGGAGCGCGTCCGGCTCGGGCGAGCGCACGTGCATGAAATGCACTGTCTGGCGGTCGATCTCGGTGGTGAACTGCGGGTAGGCGTTGAGCGCCGCCTCGTGCGCGCGCCAGTCGTACGTGGTCCGCCAGTACTCGGCCAGTTCCCTCGCGTACGAGGTCGGGACCCCGTAGGCCCAGCCGATGCCGGGCAACTCGTCCGGCCAGCGGGTGCGGCCCAGCCGGTCGCGGAGGTCGTCCAGGTCGGCCTGGGGAATGTCGATGCGGAACGGGTCGATGGTCGTCATGCCTCAGACGTTAGAAGCCGCCTAGGACGAATACGGTCCTAGCTCGGAGGCAGAATGGGACCATGTTGGAGACCTCGGCCCGGCTGCTCAGACTGCTTTCCCTGCTGCAGACCCATCGTGACTGGTCCGGCGCGGAGCTGGCGGAGCGGCTGGGCGTCACCACGCGCACCGTGCGCCGCGATGTGGACCGGCTGCGCGAGCTGGGCTATCCCGTGCACGCCACGCCCGGCGCGCCGGGCTACCGGCTGGGCGCCGGGTCCGACCTGCCCCCGCTGCTGCTCGACGACGACGAGGCGGTCGCGATCGCGGTGGGGCTGCGCACGGCCGCCGGCGGCACGGTCGCCGGGATCGAGGAGACGTCCGTGCGGGCGCTGGCCAAGCTCGAACGCGTGCTGCCCGCGCGGCTGCGGCGGCGCGTGCACGCGCTCCAGTCGATGACGGTGCCCATGACGGGAGCCGCGGCGCCGGTCGACGCCGGCGTGCTGACCGCCATCGCCGCGGCCTGCCGGGATCATGAGGGACTGCGGTTCGACTACCGCTCGCACGACGGCAGGGACAGCGTTCGTTCCGCCGAGCCCCACCGGCTCGTGCACTCGGGGCGGCGGTGGTATCTCGTCGGCTGGGACGTCGAGCGGCGCGACTGGCGCACGTTCCGGGTGGACCGGATGCGGCTGCGGACGCCGGGCGGGCCACGTTTCGTCCCCCGCGACCCGCCCGACGACGACCTCGCCGCCTACCTGTCCCGCGCGATCTCCAGCGCTCCGTACCGGTACCGGGCGCGCGTCGCCATGCACGCGCCGGCCGAGGTCGTGGCCGAGCACATGCCGCCGACGATGGGGACGGTGGAGCCCCTCGACGACCGCACCTGCCTCCTGCTGTGCGGCGCGAACACCCTCGACGAGATCGTTGTGTGGATCGCCCTGATGGACATCGGGTTCGAGGTGCGCGATCCGCCCGAGCTGGTCGAGCGGGTCGGCGCGCTGGCCGACCGTCTCCGGGCGGCGTCCCGGTGAGGCCGGCTCCATTCCGGGTCAGCCGGGGACGGCGGTGCGGAGGAGCTCCGGCACCTCCGGGAGATCGCCTCGCTTGAACAAGTTGTTTAAAACAATGAGTTGACAACAACATGCGTCATGCCGCATGGTTGAACGCATGTCGCCCTCTTCCTCTGACCCCTTCGCCGCGCCACAGCCCGAGCAGGCGCGGGCCCACCGGGTCTACGCGTCCCTGCACCGCATCTCCGAGCGGCACGCCGCCACCGACGAGCAGCGCGGCAGGCAGGCGCACCCCTCGGCGCTGGGCGCCCACGAGGCCGTCAGGCTCGTGTCGTTCCTGCTCAGCGGGGCGGCCCAGGTGCAGGACGGCGAGCCGGAGGTGGATCACGCCGACATCACCGCGGCGCTGAGCCTCGTTCCGCTGATGCGCGCGGAGATGGACGCGCTGGAGGCCGGGCTGCTGGAGATGGCCAGGGGGCGGGGCATGACCTGGCAGGACATCGCGTTCGGCCTGGGCCTGCGGACCGCGCAGGCGGCCAGGCAGCGCCACGAAAGACTGGCCGGCCGTGCGACGGCCGACGAGGACATGGCCGGGCCGGAGTAGCGACCGCCCAGGCCCAGCGCAACGTGCGGCGCGGTGCCGTCCGGGCGGCACCGCGCCGGAGTCGTCAGCCGGCCGTGGCCGAGTTGCCCAGCGCCACCGGGGCGGGGCGTTCGCAGGTGCTCTCGACGTCCACCGATCGCCCGGACTCGGCCGAGGCGAGCAGTGATTCCATGATGTCGAGCACGTGGATGCCGAGCGTGCCGCCCGCCCTGGGCTCGCGGCCGAAGGCGAAGTCGATCAGGCCCACGCCGCGCCCGGCCTCCTCGTATCCGGCCGACACCGGAAGGGGACTGGCCTCCTGCTCCCCCAGTCGCGTCAGCAGCACGGTGCCGTCGAAGCGGTTGGGGTCGGGGACCACGAGCGAGCCCAGTTCCCCGTGCACCTCGATGTTGGGCGCCTTGGTCGCCACCGCGTCGAAGCTCATCACCAGCGTCGACAGCGCGCCGGACTCGTGCACGAGCACGCCGGTCACGTGGGTGTCCACCAGGACCGGGATCTCCTCGCCCTGGCGCGGGCCCTTGCCGATCGTGCGCTTGGACCGCGTACGGCTGGCCGCCCCGATGACCGTGGCCACCGGGCCGAGCATGGTCACCAGGCTGGAGATGTAGTAGGGGCCCATGTCGAGGAGCGGCCCGCCGCCCGGCACGTAGTAGAAGTCGGGGTTGGGATGCCAGCGCTCGTGCCCGGGCGTCAGCATCGTCGCCGTCGCCGCCACCGGCCGGCCGATCAGCCCGTCGTCGATCGCCACGCGGGCCGTCTGCGTGCCGGTGCCGAGCACCGTGTCGGGGGCGCACCCGACCCGCACCCCGGCCTCGGCGGCGGCCTCCAGCACGCGCCGCGCGTCCGCGCCGGTCGCGGCGAGGGGCTTCTCGCAGTAGACGTGCTTGCCCGCCGCGATGGCCTGGAGCGCGATCTCGGCGTGGGCGGCCGGGATCGTGAGGTTGAGCACGGTGTCAATGCGCGCGTCCGCCATCAGGTCCGGCACGCTCAGGACCTCGACGCCCGCGTACGGCCGCACCGCCTCCCGCGCCCGGTCGAGATCCAGGTCGGCCACCGCCACCAGGTTCACCTGCGGCAGCCGATCGATGGTCTGGAGGTACTGGGCCGAGATGGCCCCGCAGCCCACGATGCCGAGGTTCACCGGCTGGCCCACAACATGCCCCTTTCGATGATCGTGCGCACGCTGTCGTTCTCCAGGACGTCGAGGCTGTGCCCGGGGGTGGCGACGAAGATCTTCCCGTTGCCCCATCGCCGGGTCCAGATCGCCGGCGAGGTCACCTCCCGGTGCCAGGGATCCCACGGGCGCACCTTCTGCGTCGTGGTGGCCAGCACGTCGATGTAGGCGTCGCTCAGCACCCAGTACTGCTCGGTGACGAGGTCGAAGTCGGCGATCCCCTGGGTGATGGGGTGGTCGGCCGCCTCGGGGAGCATGTTGACGGTGTAGGGGACGAAGTTGTGCCGTTCCGTGCCCGCGTCCTCGTCGTCGGGGTGCTTGCCGGGGTGGCAGGCGAACTGCCCGCCGATGAGGTGCAGGTAGTCGGAGGAGTTGCGGTAGGAGTCGGCGATCCCGCCGTGCCAGCCCGCCATCCCCGTGCCCGCCTCGATCGCGGCGCGCAGGCCCTTGAGCTCGGCCGGCTCGATCTTGCCCATGGTGTAGCACTGGACGATGAGGTCTACTCCGGACATGTACGCGGGGTCCGCGTAGGGCGCCGGGCTGTCGGACAGCCGTACCTCGAAACCGTTCTTCTCAAGGAAGGGTACGAAGAGGTCGGTGGCCGCCACCGGGGCGTGCCCTTCCCAGCCGCCCCGCACCACGAGGACCGTGCGCGTGTTCTCGCCCGCCATGCATTCGCCAATCGCTCGATGAACCATAAATCGGCCGTGGGCCGCCAAAGACATAGAAGCGGCACACTTCGCCAATTGTGTCTGAGTCTGGCGGAAAACTCCCGTTGATATTGCTGCCGATGACGCCGGGATTGTCGGGATTGCGGCACGACGCACAACGGGCTGGTCAGCGAGGTGATCGGCAGGGTGGGTGGCTGGTTGGAGTGGATGCTCGGGGCGGGCTCGGCACGGGGGTGGTCGGGCAGCGCTCGGAGCGGGGTGGCCGGCTCTGGACAGGGTGCCGGCTGTCACGCCGGGCGGGAGGCGAGATCGGGTGCCGCCTCGGCGGCGGGCAGGCGGGGTACGGCGGTGACCAGGTCGCGGGTGTAGGGGTGGCGGGGGCGGGAGAACACCTCGTCCACGTCTCCCTCCTCCACCACCCTGCCGTCCTTCATGACCAGCACGCGATGGGCGAGGTGGTGGACGACGCCCAGGTCGTGCGAGATGAACAGCAGCGCCGTGCCGTCCTCGGCCTGGAGGTCGGCGAGCAGGTCGAGCACCTGCGCCTGGATCGAGACGTCGAGCGCGGAGACCGGTTCGTCGCACACGAGCACGTCGGGGCGCGGGGCCAGGGCGCGGGCGATGGCGACGCGCTGGCGCTGCCCGCCGGACAGCTCCCTGGGGTGACGGGCGGCCGTCTCGGGCGGCAGGCCGACACGGGCCAGCAGTTCCCGCACGCGGGCACGCCGCTCCGCCCGCCCGCCGGCTCGCAGCGGCTCGGCGATCAGGCGTCCGGTGGTGTGACGGGGGTCGAAGGAGTCGAGGGGGTTCTGCGAGATGAGCTGGATCCTGGGCCGGAACGGGCGCCGCCGGCGTTCCGGCAGGGCACTCCACGCCTGCTGGTGCAGGGTGACACTGCCCTCGTCGGGGGTCAGCAGGCCGAGGGCCAGGCGGGCGAGCGTGGTCTTGCCCGAGCCCGACTCGCCGACGATTCCCAGGGTCTCGCCGCGGTACAGGGTGAACGAGACGTCGTCGACGACATGGCGGGGACCGTACGAACGGGACAACCCGGTCGCCGCCAGCACCGGCGCGGGACCCGGACCTGCCGCCTGGACGGCGGACTCCGGCGCGGAAGCGACACAGCCCCCGTCGGTGGCGCGGGTGCGCTCGGTGGCACGGGTGCCGGTGGTGAGGCGAGTGCCCCGGGAGGAGGCGGACGGGACGGCTGCCAGCAACGAGCGGGTGTAGGCGTGTGCCGGTGCCGCCAGCACCTCGCGGGCCGGGCCCTGTTCGACGACCTGGCCGTCCCGCATGACCAGGACGCGATCGGCGATCGAGGCCACCACGGCCAGGTCGTGGCTGATCAGCAGCAGCGCCGTGCCCGCCGCCTTCCGTCCGGCCAGCAGGCGCAGGATTCCGGCCTGTACGGTGACGTCGAGCGCGGTGGTGGGCTCGTCGGCGATGATCAGCTCGGGAGCGGCCGCGATGGCGGAGGCGATGAGCACGCGCTGCCGCAGCCCGCCCGACAGCTCGTGGGGACGCTGCCCCGCCCGCAGGGCCGGCTCCGGTACGCGTACCGACTCCAGCAGTTCCAGCACCCGCTCCGCCCGGCGCGCCCGGGGCACCACGTCGTGGGTGGTCAGCACCTCGGCGATCTCCGCGCCCACCGTCCTGAGAGGGTCGAGCGAGACCAGCGCGTCCTGGAGGACCAGCCCGGCGAAGCCCCCGCGCAGCCGCCGCCAGTCCCCCGGCCGGAAGCGGAGCGCGTCCCTGCCCGAGATTGTGAACGCCGACGCCCGCACGCGGGATCCCGGACCTGCCAGGCCCAGCAGGCTGCGGGCGGTGACGCTCTTTCCTGAGCCCGACTCCCCGACGATCGCCACGCACTCTCCTGGGGCGATCGAGAGTGACACGCCCCGCACCACCTCGGCCGCCCCGAAGCTCACCCGCAGGTCCTCGACGGCCACGAGCGCGGACGACGAGGCGGGCGTGCTCGTGGAGGCGGGCGTCTCCCCCGCCGTCGGCGTGGCGGAGGGTTCCACGTCCGGTGGGAGCGCGCGGGTGGGATGCGCTCCCGGTCCGGCGGGCCGGGCGTTCGCGTCGTGGGCGGTGGTCATGCGGGCGGGGTCCTTCCTTCGAAGCGGCGCTGGAGGCGGCGGCCGGCGACCGTGAGGCAGGCGACGGTCAGCGTGATCGCCAGGCCCGGGAACAGCGCCTCCCACCAGGCCACCCGCAGGTAGTTGCGGGCCTCCGAGAGCATCGCGCCCCACTCGGCGGCCGGGGGCTGCGGGCCCATCCCGAGGAAGCTCAGCCCCGTGCTGGCGATGACGGCCCCGCCGAGCCCGATCGTGGCCAGTACAGGGATCGGTCCGAGCACGTTGGGCAGCACGTGCCCGGCGGTGATCGCCAGGCGGGAGCGGCCGAAGGTGAGGGCCTGTTCGACGTAGCCGGAGCGGCGGACGACGAAGGTCTGGGCGCGGATCACGCGGGCGTAGTTCGGGATCTGGGCGACGGCGATGGCGAAGATGACGTTCCCGGTGCCGGGGCCGATGATCGCCACGATGAGCAGGGCCAGCAGCAGCTCGGGCAGGGTGGACAGGACGTCGAACGAGCGGGCCAGGGCCTCGTCCAGCCACTTGGGGGACAGCCCCGCGGCCAGGCCGAGCAGCACGCCGGCGGTGACGGCCAGGACCGTGGCCGCCACGCCGATGCTGATGGAGTGCCGGGCTCCGTACACGACCCTGGACAGCACGTCGCGGCCGAGGTGGTCGCTGCCGAACCAGTGCTCACCGCCCGGAGGCGCGAGGGCGCGCAGCGGGTCGGCGGCCAAGGGGTCCGCGGAGGCGAGCAGGCCAGGCGCCGCCACGGCGACGGCGAGCAGGACGAGGACGGCGATCGGGAGCAGCACGCCCAGCGACACCGGCCACCGCCCCTCCCCCGTGCCGCGCCACGCCGGCGGCCTCCGGGCCGCTTCGGGTCCGTGGGTCGAGGTGGGTGCGGTCATGGGGTCAGCCTCGGATCCGGGGGTCGATGGCGCGGTAGGCCAGGTCCAGGATTGTGCTGATGACCACGTACACGACCGCCGACAACAACACCACCGCCATCACCACCGGCATGTCCCGCCCGGTGACCGCGTCCATCGCCACCCGCCCCAGCCCCGGGCGCCCGAACAGCACCTCGGTGATCACCGCGCCCCCGAGCAGGGTGCCGGTGAACCAGCCGGCCAGCGTGACGGCGGGGATCAGCGCGTGCCGGAGCGCGTGCCGGGCCACGAGCGCGCGTTCGGTGAGCCCGCGCGCCCTGGCGGTGACCGCGAACGGCTGCTCCAGCGCCCGTTCGAGGCCGCCCCGCAGCACCTGGCCGAGCACGCCGGCGATGGGCAGCCCGAGCGCGAGGGCGGGCAGCACGAGCGCCCGCGGCCCGGCGGCTCCCGAGACGGGGAACCAGCCGAGCGTGAACGAGAACACCGACAGCAGCACGATCCCGATGAGGAACGGCGGCACCGACACCGCCACCAGTTCGGCCGCCGAGGCCGCGCCGCGTGCCGCCCGCCCGCGGCCCGCGGTGAGGAGGGCGATGAGGCCGGCCAGCGTCACGCCGGTCCCGGCGGCGGCGAGGGTGAGCTGCGCGGTGGGCCCGACCTGGGTGGCCAGGATCTCGCCGACGCCCCGCTGCAGTTGGTACGACCGCCCGAGGTCCCCCTGGACGAGCCGCCACAGGTAGGACAGGTACTGGACGATCTCGGGCCGGTCAAGCCCCCACTCGCGGACGATGGCGGCCCTGATCTCGGGCGTGTCGGCCCCGTCGCCGACCAGGATGTCCACGGTGTCGCCCGGCGCGAGCAGCAGGGCCACGTACGAGGCGGTGGCGGCGGCCCACAGGACGGCCAGCCCGGTGCCGAGCCGTTTGATCACGTCTCGATCCGCACGTCGTACGCGGAGGCGGGGGTGCCGGAGGCAGGGTCGAACCCGAGCCCGCGCACGCTCTTACGGGCCGCGATCTGGTCGGCGGGCACGTAGATCGGGAAGACGATCGCCTTGTCCCGCACCACGGCCCGCTGCACCTCGGCGTAGAGCTTCGCCCGCCGCGCCTGGTCGGAGCTGGAGCCGGCCTCGGCGATGGCCTTCTCCACCCCCGCGTCCGCGTAGTGGGTGCGGTTGAGCGCGCCCTTGCCCGGCAGGAGGAGGTTGAGCGCGGCGCCGGCGTCGGAGTCGCCGCGGGAGTTCTCGAAGATCTCGTACGCGTCGTCCTCGACCGCCTTCTGCGCCGTCCCGGTATCGACGATCTTGACCTGGAAGTCGATGCCGGCGTTCTGCTTGACCTGGGCCTGGATGGCCTGGGCGAGGACGTCGCGCCGGTCGCGTACGTAGGCGGAGGCGGCGACCGTGCGCACGCTCAGCCGCCGGCCGTCCTTGACCCGGTAGCCCTCGGCGTCGCGCTGCTGCCAGCCGGCCTGGTCGAGCAGCGTGTTGGCCTTGGCCACGTCGCCGCCGAACGAGCCTTCGAGCCCGGCGTCGTAGAAGGGGCCGGCCTTGCCGATGACGCTCCACGCCCTGGTGGCGGTGTCCCGGTAGACCGATTTCAGCACCGCGTCCACGTCCACGGCCTCGCGGAACGCCTCTCGTACGCGCTGGTCGTCGAACGGAGGGTGCGAGGTGTTGAAGTAGTAGGTGAAGGCGGTGCCGGAGTTGAGCGCGCTCCGCAGGGTGAGGTCGGGGTCGCTCTTGATCAGCCCGGCCTCGGTGGCGGGGACGCCCTCGATGACCTGCACCTGCCCGGAGGTGAGAGCCCCGACCCGCACGGCCGCCTCGGGCAGGAACCGGTAGGTGACTTCCGCCAGATGGGCGGGGCCCTGGTGGGCGGCGCCGGCGGGCGGCCACCTGTAGGCGGGGTTGCGGCGGTAGTGGATCTCCTGGCCGGGCACGTAGCGGTCCAGGATGAACGGCCCGGTGCCGACCAGGTCGGGCCCGCCGAACTTCAGGTCCTTGGCGCTTTTCAGCGACTTCGGGGAGATCTGCCCGGCGTAGGGCGAGGCGAGGAAGTCGAGGAAGAGGCCGTCCGGCTCCTTGAGGGTGATCCGCAGCGTGGTCGGCGAGACCACCTCGGCCTCCTCGAACGCCCGTAGCTGGATAGCGGCCACGGCGGGGTTGTAGCCCTCGACCTTGAACTGGTCGAGGTTGGCCTTCACCGCGGCGGCGTCGAACCGGGTGCCGTCGTGGAAGGTCACGTCGTCCCGCAATTCGAGGGTGTAGGTCAGCTCGTCGTCCGACACCTGCCAGGACTTGGCCAGCCACGGCTGGAAGGAGCCGTCCTTCGCCCGTGACAGCAGCGCGTCGAACTGGTTGAAGACGAGCAGCCTGACCTTGTTCTGCGACCACTGCTGGGGGTTGAGCGTGATCGGCTGGGTCTCGACGGCCCAGGTCAGGCCGGTGGGCGCGGCCTCCTCGGCGGCCGGCGCGGAGCCGCAGGCGGCCAGCGTCACGGACGCGAGGAGCAGGACGGTGGAAAGGCGCTTCACGGGCGGTCCCAGGCTTCGGCGAGCAGCTCGTACGAGCGCGCCCGATCGTCGTGGTCGTGGGTGATGGTGGTGACGAGCAGTTCGTCGGCCCCGGTCACGCGGCGCAGCGTGCGCAGCCGCGCCACGACCTGCTCGGGGGTGCCGGTGAACTGGGTGTCGACACGGTCCTTGACCAGCTCGACGTCCTCCCGGCTCCACTCGTGGGCGGCGGCCTCGGCGGGAGTGGGGAAGCGCATGGCGCCGGCGCCGGTCCTGATGCTGCGCACCCACAGGGCGTAGGGGGAGGCCAGTTCGCGGGCCCTGGCCTCGGTCTCGGCGACGACGACGTCGGCGGAGACGATGACGTACGGCTCGGCCAGGTCGTCCGACGGTTTGAACGCCTCGCGATACGCCTCGACGGCCTCCAGCACACTGGAGGGGCTGACGTGGTAGCCGGCCGCGAACGGCAGCCCGCGCTCCCCCGCCACCTGCGCGCTCTGGCCGCCGCCGCTGCCGAGGATCCACACCTCGACGTCGGCGCCCTCGCCGGGGACGGCGTGCGCCTCGTGTGCGCCGGCCAGGAAGGCGAGCACGTCGTCGATCTGCCCGGCGAAGTCGGGTGTCTGCGCGCCCGGCTGCTGGAGCAGGGTGGCGTGGTGGGCGAGATGCGGGTGCTTGGCCAGCCGGGAGAAGTCGAACGGGGGCGGGATGAGCAGCCCGTCCACCGTTCGCGCCTGGGGTGGCTCCGCAGGAGGGGTCGCCGCGGCGAGTTCGGCGCGGCGCCGGCCCGAGCGGCCGATCCCCAGGTCGATCCGCCCCGGGTGCAGGGCGTCGATGAGTCCGAACTGCTCGACCACCGACAGCGGCGTCTGGTGCCCGAGCTGCACGGCCCCCGACCCGACCCGGATCGTCGTGGTGGCGGCCGCGATGAGCGCGATGAGCACGGCGGGGGCCGAGCTGGCGACGCCGGGCGCGAAGTGGTGCTCGGCCAGCCAGTAGCGGCGGTAACCGGCCGCCTCGGCGCGCCGGGCCAGGTCGATGGAGTTGCGCAGCGCGTCGGCGGCGCTCTTCCCCGAGGAGATGGGGGCGAGGTCGAGGATGGACAGCGTCATGAGGCTCCTCGGGCTTCGGGGAACGGCCGGCTCGGGATCTCGGCGCGCAGCACGGGCGCGATCTCGGCCTGGAACAACTCCAGCGTGGCTCGGTGCTGGGCGGGGGTGAGCCCGTCGGCGTCGGCGTGCAGGTGCATGACCTCGTGCCCGAACCGCTTGTGGTAGCGCAGGACCTTGTCGATGATCTGCTGCGGGCTGCCGACGAGGATCGAGCCGCGCTCGATCGCGTCCTCCAGGGTGGGGAAGACGATCGGCAGGCCCAGCCCGCGCTGCAGCGCCACGCGGGCGTCGAAGATCGGCCGGTACGCGGCCACGGCCTGCTGCGAGGTCGGGGCCGCGTAGAAGCCGGCGGACCCGGCGCCGACCAGCGCGTCGGCCGGGTCGTGGCCGTAGTGGGCCCAGCGCTCGCGGTAGTGCTCGATCAGCTCGGCGTACGGCTCGATCGGGTTGGTGACGTTGGCGGAGAACAGCGGGTCACCATAGCGGGCGGCCAGGTCGACGGACTCCTTGCTGGTGGCGCTGCCGTGCCAGACCCGGATCGGGCGTTGCAGGGGGCGCGGCCAGGTCTCGGCGTCGGTGAGCGAGGGCCGGAACCGGCCGCTCCAGGTGACCTTGTCCTCCCGCCACAGGCGGCGGAACAGCTCGTACGACTCCCGGTTGCGCTCCCACTGGTCCTCGGCGGTGACGTGGAACAGCTGGGCCTGGGCCGCGCCGTTGCCCTTGCCGATGATGAGGTCGAGCCGCCCGTCCGACAGGTGGTCGAGGGTGGCGTAGTCCTCGTAGGCGCGGACCGGGTCGAGCAGGCTCAGCGTGGTCACGGCGGTGAACAGGCGGATCCTGGATGTCCTGGCCGCGATGTGGCTGAGCACGACGGGCGGCGAGGAGGAGATGAAGGGGCGCTCGTGCCGCTCCCCCACGCCGTAGCCGTCGAAGCCCAGCTCCTCGGCCAGCACCGCGTTCTGGACGACCTCGCGGAAGCGTTCCGTGGCCGAGCGTTCGCCGGTGTGCGTGATCAGGGTGATGAGCAGGAACTTCATCGTGCCTCCGCGTAACGGCCGGCCGGGCGGGGCAGGCCGAGCAGCCCGCGCAGCGTGCCGGCCTCGTACCGGCTCCTGAACGCGCCCCGCCCGCGCAGTTCCGCCGTCAGCCCTGAGGCGATCTGCCACAGGTCGTACGGCACCGCCCCCGGCCGCAGCCGGAAGCCCTCGATGCCGGCCCGCCGCCACTCCAGCAGCTGATCGGCCAGCTTCCGCACGGTGCCGGTGAAGATCGCGGCGTCGGAGACGAACTCGGCCCCGTCCAGCTCGTCGAGGCGGGCCTTGCGGGCGGCCGCGTCGTCGCCGAGGAAGACGACGAGGTCGGCGAAGATCTTCAGCTCGCCGGACAGCCCCCTGACCTCGTCCACGATGGCGCGGGCGTGCTCGGCCGAGTGCGGGGTGACGAAGACGACGTCCGCGCCGGCGGCGGCGAACTCGTACGGCAGCCGCGCGTGCGCGAGCGCGGTCACCACCGGCTGTCCCTGCGGCGACCTGGGGGTGATGGAGGGCCCTCGGACGGAGAAGAACGGCCCGTCGAAGTCGATGTGGTGGAGCTTGTCGCGGTCGATGAAGCGGCCGGTGGGCACGTCCCTGATCTCGGCGTCGTCCTCCCAGCTGTCCCAGAGCCGCCGGGCCACCTCGACCGCGTCGGCGGCCTCGGCGAACAGGGCGCGCACGCGCGGGTCGGCGGACAGGTCGGGAACGCGTGACAGGTCGAGCGGCGGGAACTGCCTGCGGCCGAAGTGGCGGGCGTCGGAGGCGCGCACGGAGACCTGCGGGCGCCATCCGGCGCGCCCGCCGCTGACGTGGTCGAGGGTGGCGATGCCGATGGCGACGTGGAACGGCTCGGTGTGCGTGGTGGTGGCGGTCGGCACCAGGCCGATCCCCCGGGTGAGCGGGGCCAGGCGGGCGGCCAGCAGCACGGCGTCGAAGCGCCCGCGTACCTGGTCGACGCGGTCGTCGTCGCCGTCGGGCAGGCTCGACTGGAGGCCGAGCGCGTCCTCGATCGTGACGAAGTCGAGCAGCCCGCGCTCGGCCTCGGCGACGAGCCCGGCCCAGTAGCGGGCCGAGAACAGCGCGCGCGGCGCGGCGCTCGCCTCGCGCCAGGCGGCCGGGTGCCAGCCCGCGCCGTCCAGCGCGGCGGCCAGGTGCAACGTCATGCCAGCTCCAGGTGTTCGCGCAGGGTGGTGCCGGTGTAGTCGGAACGGAACGAGCCGCGCTCCTGCAGCAGGGGCACGACGCGGTCGACGAAGTCGTCCAGGCCGCCCGGCGTCAGGTGGGGGACGAGGATGAACCCGTCGGCGGCGTCCCCCTGCACGTGCTCGTCGATCTGCCGGGCCACGGACTCGGGGGTGCCGATGAACGTCTGGCGGCCGGTCACCTCGATGACCAGTTCGCGGATCGTCAGCCCCTTCTCCTCGGCCAGCGCCCGCCACTTGGCGGCCACGGCCGCGCGGTCCTTGATCGGCACCCGTCCCTGGGAGACGCCCTCGTCCAGGTCGGGCTCGATGTCCGGCAGCAGCCCGTCCGGGTCGAAGGCGGACATGTCGCGGCCCCACACCTGCTCCAGGAAGGCGATCGCGGTCTGCGGCCCGACCTGCTGCCGCCGGATCGTGGCGGCGTTCTCTGCGGCCTCGGCCTCGGTCTCGCCGAGCGCGTACGTGACGCCGGGCATGATCTTGAGCTGGTGCGGCTCGCGGCCGTGCCTGGCCAGGCGGCCCTTGACGTCGGCGTAGAAGCGCTTGCCCTCCTCCAGCGTGCCGTGCCTGGAGAAGATCACGTCGGCGGTGGCGGCGGCGAACTCCCTGCCCTCGCCGGAGTCGCCGGCCTGGATGATGACCGGGTGGCCCTGCGGGGCGCGGGGCAGGGTGAAGCGGCCCTCGATGGAGAAGTGCTCGCCCTCGTGCCGGACGGTGCCGACGGCGCCCTCGCGGACGAACCGGCCTCCAGCCTGGTCGGCGAGCACGGCGTCCGGCCGCCAGGAGTCCCACAGCTCGCGCGACAGGCGCACGAACTCCGCGGCCCGGGTGTAGCGGTCGGCGCGGTCGAGGTAGCCGCCGCGGCGGAAGTTCTCGCCGGTGAAGGCGTCGGACGTGGTCACCACGTTCCAGGCGGCCCGGCCGCCGCTCAGGTGGTCGAGCGTGGCCAGGCGCCGGGCCAGCTCGTACGGCTCGTTGAAGGTGGCGTTGACCGTGCCGGCCAGGCCGAGCCGGCCGGTGACGGCGGCCAGGGCGCTGAGCACGGTGAGCGACTCGGGCCGCCCGACCACGTCCAGGTCGTGGATGCGGCCCTTGAGCTCGCGCAGCCGCAGCCCCTCGGCCAGGAAGAAGAAGTCGAACTTGCCCCGCTCGGCCGTCCTGGCCAGGTGGGCGAAGGAGGCGAAGTCGATCTGGCTGCCGGATCGGGGGTCGGCCCAGACGGTGGTGTTGTTCACGCCGGGGAAGTGGGCGGCCAGATGGATCTGCTTGCGGCTCATGGCAGCCGCTCCATGGGTCGGGTCACGCTTGGCTCCGAGGTGCTCAGTCTTCTGGATGCGGGAGGAACCGGCCGAAGCGGCCCTGGTGGTACAGGAGGGGGCGGCCCGGGTTGTGCGTGGTCACCTCGGCGACCAGCCCGACCACGAGGATGTGGTCGCCGACCTCGGCCGTCTCGTACGGCAGGCAGACCAGGTGCGCGGAGACGTCCTGGAGCAGCGGCGCGCCGAGCGGCCCCGGCCGCCAGCGGGTGGGCGGCGCGAACCTGTCGATGTTCTTGCGCGCGAACCTGGAGGCCACCTCGGCCTGGTCGCTGGCCAGGATGTTGACCGCAAAGTGGTCGGCGGTGCGCAGCCAGGGCCAGGTGGAGGAGGACTGGTCGACGTAGAAGGAGACCAGCGGCGGTTCGAGGCTGACCGAGGAGAAGGAGGTCGCGGTCAGCCCGACGGGGACGCCGTCGTTCTGGGCGGTGATGACCACGACGCCGCTGGCGTGCACGGCCAGCGCTCTCCTGAAGTGCTCGGCTTCGACGGCGCGGTCGGGCAGGGTGTCCGTCATGCCCGGCTCCTCCTCTCGGATGCGTGGCGGGCGGCCATGAACCTGGTTGAGATCACGGAGTCTGTTCCTCACGAAGAAGGGCGCGCTCAAGCGGCGCTGTGCATGCGCGGCGAGCGCGGGCGGAAGGGTTCGTCAGCGGAGCGTGGACGGCGTCGGCCACGCCGGAGCACGAGGGTGAAGGGCGGGCGGGGGCCGCGCCGCCGGCTACCGGTCCGTGATCAACGACACTGGGCGCTGGCGACGTGGCAGCAGTCCACGTGCGGGCGTCCGGTCAGGAGGAATCCCTGGCTCATGTCAACGACGCTAAGCCGCGATCCCCGATAAGTCAATATTTCCTACTGGTTTTGAGGGAAATCACAGAGGGAGTCCCGCGTACACCCTCGTCGCGTTGCCCGCGAGCACGGCGGCGGCCACCTCGTCCGGCAGCAGCCCGGCCACCGCTCGGGCGTTGGCGGCGGTGCCGGGGACGCCCGGCCAGTCGGTGCCGAAGATGCACTTCCTGGCCAGCCGGGCCAGGTCGAAGCGGGCGTAGTACTCGGGCAGCCGCTTGGGCGGCAGGCCGGACAGCTCCAGCCAGACCGTCTCGTTGGACAGCGCCAGGAAGGCGGCCGCGTCGTACCACCAGCCGCGCCCGCCGTGCGCGAGCACCACGTCGAGCCCTGGGAAGTCGCGCACGACCGGGATGAGGAAGGCCGGGTCGGCGTTCTCGTTGGCCGAGCCGGGGAAGGTGCTGGTGCCGCAGTGCACGACCAGCGGCACGCCCTGCTCCTCCAGCACGTGGTAGGCCGGGTAGAGCGCCGCGTCGTCGCAGCGGAAGCCGCCGTGGACGGGATGCAGCTTCAGCGCGGCGGCGCCGAGGGCGAGCTGCCTGCGCACCTCGGAGGCGAGCGGGAAGTGCAGGTGCGGGTTGACGTTCGCGACCGGGCGGAACCGGGACGGATTGTGCTCGACGATCGGCAGCAGGTCCTCGAACGCCTGCGTGCCGGTGGCCTTCGGGCTGTATTCGCACAGCAGCAGCGCCACGTCCACGCCCTGGGCGGCGAACAGCTCGTCCAGGCGGGCCGGACGGGGACGGCCCTCGGCGTCCCAGACGTCCTCGATCAGGCCGTCGGGGCCGAAGTCGCGGGCCCAGCGCAGCCAGGCGGGCTTGAGGGTGCCGAGCACCGGCACGTGGACGTGGGCGTCGATGAGCGGCGTGCCGTCGAGCATGCCCCGTACATTACGCTCTACACAGCCGCCAGGGATCGGCGGAGGTTTGTAGCACGTGAACGGAGCCCACATGACCCAGGGCGAGACGCGGGACAGAGCGTCGGCGGGAGCGCGTTCGCTGCTGCTGACCGTGCTCGGCGAGTTCGTCCTGCCGCGCGGCGGCGAGGTCTGGACGGGCACTCTGGTCACCGCGCTGGGCGCGCTCGGCGTCGAGGAGAAGTCCGCCCGCCAGGCCCTGTCGCGCACGGCCGCCGAAGGGCTGCTCGGCTCCGCCCGCCACGGCCGCAGGGTGCGCTGGAGCCTGACCCCGGCCGGCGACCGGCTGCTGCGCGAGGGCACCGAGCGCATCTACGGCTTCATGCGCGGGCCGCACGACTGGGACGGCCGCTGGCTCGTGCTCACCGCCGGCGTGCCGGAGTCGCAGCGGCGGCTGCGCCACCGCCTGCGCACCCGGCTCACCTGGCTCGGGCTCGGCTCCCCCTCCCCCGGCCTGTGGGTGATCCCCGACGCCTCCAAGGAGGCCGCCGTCCGCGAGGTCGTGCGCGAACTCGACCTCGGCGACCGCGTCTTCGCCTGGACGGGCCCGTCGGCCGGGATCGGCGACCCTGCCAGGCTGATCACGGCCGCGTGGGACCTCGCCGACGTGGAGAAGCGCTACCTGGCCTTCATCGAGCGCTTCGCGGGCGTCACGGCGGCCACCGGCCGGGAGGCGTTCGTCAACCAGGTGCGCATCGTCCAAGAGTGGCGCCGCTTCCCGTTCCTCGACCCCGACCTGCCCGCCGAACTGCTGGAGCACGACTGGCCGGGGCCGAGGGCCGCGGCCGTCTTCCACGACCTGCGCAACCGCTGGCACCGCAGGGCCCAGGCGGAGTGGGACACCATGGACGGCGAGGCGGGCGCGCGCCCGTAAGACACTCTACGGCTTCTCGACGCCGCGCCGGCCGTATGTCGCCGGTCCTCTGGACCGCTTTCAGTTCTTGATGCCGGTGAGCGTGACCCCCTCGATGAAGTAGCGCTGCAGGAAGAAGAACAGGGCGATGATGGGTGCGATCACGGCGGCGGAGGCTGCCATCAGGTATCCCCACTGGGTGAGGTACGTGCTCTGGAAGGAGGCCAGGCCGAGGGAGAGCGTGTACTTCTCCTCGTCGTTGAGGTAGAGCAGCGGCCCGAGGAAGTCGTTCCACGTGCCGATGAAGGTGAAGATCGTCACCACCACGATCGCGGGCTTCGACAACGGCATGACGATCGTCCAGAAGACCCGCCACGGCGAGGCCCCGTCGATGTAGGCGGCCTCGTCCAGCTCGAACGGGATCGTCAGGAAGAACTGCCGCAGCAGGAACACGTTGAACACCCCACCGCCCGCGCCGGCGAACCAGCTCGGCACGGTGAGCGGGACGAACGTGTCGAGCGCGCCCAGCTCCTGCCACATCACGAACGTCGGGATGAGCGTCACCGCGTACGGCAGCATGACCCCGCTCAGCAGCACCGCGAACGCCACGTTCCGGCCCCGCCAGCGCAGCCGGGAGAAGCTGAAGGCGGCCACCGAGCAGGTCAGGACCGTGCCCAGCACGCTGATCACCGCGATGATCACCGTGTTGACGAAGTACAGCCAGAACGGCTGCGCCGTGAGCGCCTCGGTGAAGTTGTCCCACTGGAACGGCGACGGGATCCACTCGGGCGGCGCGATGAACATCTGCGCGTCCTGCATGAGCGCGCTGCGCACCAGCCAGACGAACGGCAGCAGCGTGGGCACGGCCCCGGCCACGAGCGCCACGTACAGCAGCGCCTTGCCGAACCTGCGCGGCCGGCGCGGGCCGGCGACCGGGGCGACCCGCGCGGTGCGCGGCGGCGTTTCCAGCGCGGTCATCGGGCTCCCGCCATCTCGTAGTAGACCCAGCGGCGGGCGTTTCTGAACAACAGGAACGTGATCACCACGATGATCATGAACAGGACCCAGGCGAGCGCGCTGGCGTAACCCATCTCGCTCTCCTTGAACGCCATCCTGAACAGGTAGTAGACGTAGAACAGCGTGGCGTTGTTGGGACCGCCCTCGGTCATCACGTACGCCTGGTTGAACACCTGGAAGGTGCCGACCACGCCCACCACGAGGTTGTAGAAGATGGTGGGCGTCATCATCGGCAGCGTCACGTGCCAGAAGCGCCGCCAGGGGCCGCCGCCGTCGATCGAGACCGCCTCGTACAGGTGCCGCGGCACCCCTTGCAGGCCGGCCAGGAAGATGACCATCGTGTTGCCGAAGCCCCAGGTGCTCATCACGATCAGCGACGGGATCGCCATCGCCTCGTCGTAGATCCACTGCCCGGCCGGCAGCCCGGCCTGGCGCAGCAGCGAGTTGAGCAGCCCGAAGTCCGGGTTGAAGATCCAGATCCAGAGGACCACGTTGGCGATGGCGGGCACGAGCGTGGGCAGGTAGAAGATGGTCCGCCAGATCGGCAGCCCGCGCACCTTCTGGTTGAGCAGCATGGCGACGGCGAAGGAGACGATCAGGACGAGCGGGACCGCGCCGAGCGTGTAGTACGTGGTCGCGCTCAGCGACGTCCAGAACAGCTCGTCGGCTGCCAGCTCGGTGTAGTTGCCGAGCCCGATGAACGACGGCGAGCCGCCCACCTGCCAGTCCGTGAGGCTGAACACGAGCGAGGCCACCATCGGGCCCGCCGTGAAGATCACGAACCCGAGGATCGCCGGGAGCGCCATGAGCAGCCCCCAGCGCCGCTCCATGCGGCGCTGACCTGACAAGCGCTTACCCGGCGGGCGTTCGTTCGGCGGGCGTTCGTTCGGCGGGCGCGGGCCCGAGGGGCTCCGCCGGGTGTCCGGCATGTCACGGCTCCTGGACGTGCTGCCAGCCCTGCAGCATGCCGGTGATCTTCGGGCTGACCGCCTTGAGCACCTCCGCCGCGGGCCGCTTGCCCGACTCGATCTCCTGCAGCGCGGGGGTGAGCACGTCGCTGGAGATGGCGGACAGGTTCTTGACCCGGTTGCGCAGGTCGGGCACGCCGTGGTCGCGGGCGTAGTCGACGACCGCCGTGCGGAACTCCGGCGGGTGACCGTCGTTCTTGGTCCAGGAGTCGATGGCGGCCTGGTCCTCGTAGTACTTCTTCTCCTGCGGCATCCACAGGCCCTGCTTGTACAGGTCCACGTACTGCGGGTCGATGTGGAAGGCGAACAGCTCGACGGCCTCCTCCACGTGCTCGGTCGTGCTGAACACCGAGGAGGCGCCGGCGACCTGGGAGGTGGTGAACGGCTCGGCGTACTTCGGCAGCACGCCGATGCCGTAGTCGACCTTGCTCTCGTTCATGTCGAGCAGGCTCCAGTGGCCGTCCACCACCATCGCCACCCGCTTGGTCTTGAGCAGGATGTTCGTGCCCGGCACGTCGTCGCCGGTGGCCGCGAGCTGGCCGGGGCCGGGGGCGACGCGGTGCTTGTAGACGAGGTCCTGGAGGTTCTGGAAGACCTGGATCGCCTCGGGGGTGTCCAGCAGGCACTTCTTGCCGGCCTCGTCGGCGAAGTCGGCGCCGTTGCCGCGCAGGAAGCCGTACCAGGCGGCGGCGTAGGTGAGGCTGATGGAGATGCCGAACTGCCTGACCTGCTTGGGGTCGAAGCCGGACTCGTCCGGGTGCCTGCCGTTCTGGTCGACGGTGAGCTTGTAGGCGTTCTCCACCAGCTGGTCCCACGTCCAGGCCGAGGAGGCCACGGCGGGCGGGGTGGCGGCGCCGGCCGCCGCGATGGCCGACTTGCTGTACCAGAGCAGCTCGATCTCGTTGGCGGTGGCCACGCCGTGCAGCTTGTCCTGGCCGTACCAGAGGTAGGCGTCCGGCAGGTAGCCGGCCAGCTGCGGATACTTCTGCAGGTACGGGAACAGGTTGACCAGGTTGCCCTGCTCGGCCAGGCGGAACGACATCGACATCGGCACGTACCCGAGGTCCGGGGTGTTGCCGCCGGCGACCAGGCTGTTGAGCTTGACGTCGTACTCGTCGGGGGTGAAGACCGGCTTGACCTTGATGTCCTGGTTCTTCTGCTCGAAGGACTTGAGCATCTTCTCGACGGCGGCCTTCTCGAACGTCGAGCCCCAGTACATGAACTGCAGCTGCGTCGATCCGGCCGCGCCCGTCCCTCCGCCGGAGCCGCAGGCGCTCACGCCGGCCGCTCCCAGGGCAGCCAGGGAGCCCATTCTGAACAGGTCTCTTCTCTTCATGCGTGCGTGTCCTTACGCGAGGGGTGTCCAGACCCGCATGACGCCGCCGTCGCGGTTGTCCCACTGGTAGTAGGGGACGGCCACGGCGGTGGTGGGGGCCGGGAGGCTTTCCGGGGGTGCGGTGCCGTACGGCAGGCCGTCCGGCGGGGCGGGAGGCAGGCGGACGGCGTCCGCCTCGATGAGCACGGTCCTGCCGATGCCGGGCAGGTCGCGCTCGACGGCGCGCAGCTGGGCGTCCGGGGTGAGCGCCAGGTCGTCGAGCTCGCCGTCCTGGTCGATCTGCTCGAAGCAGTAGACGAGCGGGCCGCGCTCGATCGCGGCGCAGCCGCGCAGCGCGTCGATCTTGCGGTGCGGCAGCACGAGCCTGGGCGTCATGTCCAGGTCGAGGGTGAAGGTGTCGCCGGTACGCCAGTCGCGCCGGATCCCGGCGTAACCGTCGGCGTCGGGGATGAGCTCGCCCGGGGCACTCCAGGCGGGGACGCGCAGCTTGAGCGTCCACTCCCCGCCCGGCGTGTCGCGGACGGTGAAGCGGACCCGGCCGTCCCAGGGGTAGTCGGTCTCGACGGCGAGGGTGATGCCGCCGGCCCGGATGGTGCCGGGCACGTACTGGTGCACCGACAGGCCGTCGTCGTCGGTGGTGGCGACGTAGTGGCCGAGTGAGGCGACCAGGCGCATGATGTTCGGCGGGCAGCAGGCGCAGGCGAACCACTCCCTGCGCCGGCCCAGGTAGGCGTCCTCGAACAGGTCGGCGCGGCGCTGCAGCGGGTTGACGTAGAAGAAGCGCACGCCGTCGGCGGAGGTGGAGGCGGCGAAGGCGTTGTAGAGGGTGCGCTCGATGAGGTCGGCGTAGCGGCCGTGGCCGGTGGCCAGCAGCAGCCGCCAGTTCCAGTGGATGCTGGCGATGGCGGCGCAGCTCTCGTTGTAGGCGCGGTCGGGCGGCAGCTCGTAGCGCTCGCCGAACGCCTCTCCGTCGTGGCGCGAGCCGTGGCCGCCGGTGATGGCGGTCTTGGTGGCGACCAGGTCCTCCCAGCGCCGCACCGAGCAGGCCAGCAGCGTCTCGTCGCCGGTCTCGACGGCCACGTCCACCACGCCGGCCTCCAGGTAGAGCTGGCGCACGGCGTGCCCGGCGGCGGTGTCCGCCTCGCGTACGGGCAGGTGGTCCTGGGCGTAAAGCGGCCCGAGGCCGGTCTCGGCGATCAGGCCCCGGCCGCGGTTGTCGATCAGCTTGCGCGCCAGCTCCAGGTAGGAGCCCTGCCCGGTGTGCCGGTACAGCTCGACCAGGGCCGTCTCCACCTCGGCGTGCCCGTCGATGGCGTCGTCGCCGTCCACCAGGAAGCGCTGGACGAGCAGGTCGGCGAAGCGGCGGGCGACCGCCATGAGCTCCTCGCCGAGGCCGGCCCGCGCCGCGGCCACCGCGGCCTGGATGAGGTGGCCGGCGCAGTACATCTCGTGGCTGTACTCCAGCTCGGTCCAGATCTTGTCCGGCTTGACCATCTGGTAGTGCGAGTTCAGGTAGCCGTCGGGGCGCTGGGCGCGGGCGAGCAGCGCGGCCGTCTCCGAGGCGAAGGCGCGGTAGCCGTCGCCGGGCAGCCGGCCGTGCTCCCAGGCGACCGCTTCGAGCTGCTTGTACAGGTCGGAGTCCTGGAAGCGGAAGCCCTGGAAGGAGCCCTCGCCCTCGCCCGCGGCCAGCCGCAGGTTGGGCACGGCCCCCGACCTCTCCATCTGCTCCAGGCCGAGCGGGATGCCGGCCTCCCTGTTGATCCGCTGCCAGCGCCCGAACGGGCCTCCTTCGATCTCGACGTCGTCGATGCCCAGCGGTCGCTGTACGCCGGTGGAAGGTGCCAGCGGGCCGCGGACGCGGTCCGTGCGGTCAGACATCGCGCTCCCTGTGACTGGGAAGAGGTTTTCTCGCCGAAATGTAGGATGTGATACAGCACTAGTCAATAGTCCCAGCGTGTGCGGCGTATCTCGGTCGGCAAACGATTGCCTTTCCTTGCCCCGCCGTACGCCCGCCGACGAGCGTCCCGATGCCCGAAAACCTTTTCTTGCTAGTGCTTATCGCCGTTCGCTGCAACGCCGCAGGACGGCCTTCGCAGACATCTCCCTCTGGGTTTTGCATCCGAAAACCTTTCAGTTTTTTCGCCCAGCGCACCCGGAGAAAGGTTCCCCATGAGACGACTGGCCGCCGTGGCCGCGTTACTCGCGTCCTTCCTCGTCGCCGGCACCCCGCCGCCCGCTCACGCCGCTCCCACCGCGCAGGTCGTCGACCTGTGAAGACTGGTACAAGACCGACATCCAGGGCTCGGTTCTCGACGTGCACGGGCTCGTCATGCACGAGTACGGCCACGCGGTCGCCTTCCACAGCGGCTGGGCCGGGATGCGCTCGTACGTGGCCGGCGGCGGCAACGACCCCGACGTGGTGGCCTCCCAGGGCCGGGCCGTGCCCCTCGACGGCAGCTACCACATTCCCGGCGACCGGCCCTACTGGGACCGGCTCAGCGGGCAGAGCGGCGGCTGGAACCACCTGTTCCCCACCCGCAGGTGGATGCTGACCAAGCTGGCATTGCTGGTGGCGGAGAACGCGGGCTGGACGCTCAACCGCGACCTCACCCCGTTCCTCGAAGCGGCGATCACCACCACCTCGCTCCCCCAGGCCACCCCCGGCTCCGCCTACCGGCAGATGCTGGCCGCGAAGGGCGGCGTCCCGTTCTACGACCGGCAGGTCACCGGCGGCTCGCTGCCCGCGGGCCTCTCCCTCGACCGGTTCACCGGCGCGATCACCGGCACCCCCAGGGCGGCGGGCGCCTCCACCTTCACCGTCCAGCTCAGGGACTACGACCGGCTGAGCACCCCGGTGAGCAGGACCTTTACGCTCACGGTCGGAGCCGGCGGCGGCGCGAACCTGGCCGTGTCCGCCACCCCGCCGGCCTCCCACACCTCCGCATGGGAGAGCGTGGCGGCGCTGAACGACGGCATCGACCCGCCTTCGTCGAACGACACGGTCAACCGCCGCTGGGGCACCTGGCCGCAGACGGGCACGCAGCGGGCCGAGCTGACCTGGCCGTCGGCGCGGACGCTGCGCTCGGCCGAGGTGTACTTCTTCGACGACGGCCAGGGGGTGCGGCTGCCCGCGTCGTGGAAGCTGCAGTACTGGAACGGCAGCGCGTACGCCGACGTGCCCGGCGCGTATCCGATCGCGCTCGACCGGTACATCCGGGTGACGTTCGAGGCCGTGAGCACCACCAGGCTCAGGGTGGTGCTGCAGAGTGGTGCGGCGTCGGTCGGGCTGCTGGAGGTGAAGGCGTACGCGTGACGACCGCCGGCGTCGGCGAGTGCGTGCACCTCAGAGCGCCTGACGCCGGGACGGCCACCCGCCGGAGTGCCTGAGCGCGGCGCCGGGTCAGGCCCCTGAGGAGATCAGACCCGAGGAGATCAGGCTTCTGAGGGGGCCAGGCCCGTGCCGCCGAGCAGGTCGAGCTCGATCATCTCGGCCGACTTGACCAGCCGGAACGCCTCGGCGGCCTCCGAGCTGCCCCTGACCTGCGCGAGCGCGGCGTCGAGGTCGGCCTGGCTGCGCCACACCTCGGTCACCCAGACGGTGTCGGGCGCGTCGGTCTGCCGATTGATCAGGTACAGCTCACAACCGGCCTCGCCTTCCAGGCCGGCGGCGGCGGTCAGGAGGAGGTCGGCGAGCTCCTGGCCGCGGCCGTCCTGGGCGATGAACTTTCCGTAACGGGCTTGTCGGGTCACGGCGCCGAGCCTATCGGGCGCCGGTCAGTCGCCCGTTAACACAGTCGCCCGTGAACTCAGTCGCCCGTGAACAGGGAGGACGGCAGCGGGATGGCGGGGAACGGGTTGTCGGGCAGCAGGACGACCCGGCGCGGGTGGTCCGCCCGGCCGGCCGCGTCGAGGTGCAGCAGGGCCGTGCCGATGCCGGCCGCGCCGACCATGTAGCCGGTGTCGGCCGTCACCTCACCGGGCCGGAGCCGCCGGTACGCCTGGTACCAGCGGTAGCCCTGGCCGTTGTGGTCGGTGGCCCGGCCGATCAGGTCGGCGGCGAGCGTGCGGGCGTATTCGAGGTGGCGCTCCTCGCCGGTCGCGGCCCACAGCCCGGCGAACAGCTCGATCACGCCGGCCGTGCCGCAACACTGGCAGGCGACGTTCCAGTAGCCCTCGGTACGGCGCCTTGGCACCCCGCTGCTCACGATCCCGTGCGCCAGCCGTCCCGCCCACTCCAGGTCGCCGGGGTCGCCCGCCACCCGGTAGAGCTCGTAGAACATCCTGGCCACGCCCGCCGAGCCGGAGCAGAACCCGAGGTAGTGCAGGTCGCGGGCCTGCGGCACGTGGTGCGGGACGACCGCGCAGGCGCCGGTCACGTGGCTGACCTCGCGCACGAAGGCGGCGCCGCTGCGCGCGGCGCGCAGGAAGCGGTCCTCGCCCGTGACGCCGTACAGGCGGGCGAGCAGGAACGCGGTGCCGGACGTGCCGGCCAGGAAGCCCGGCGTGACGGCGTCGACCGGCAGGTCGGCGCAGTCGCCGAAGCGGTGGCCTGGAACGGGCAGCCGGGCGATGCGCCGCCCGGCCTCGACCGCCGCCTCCTCGTACGCGGGCACTCCGAGGTGGGTGGCGGCGCGGAGGAGGCCGAGGATGATGCCGCCCTCGCCGCGCTGCGCCGGGTCCCGCGACCACTGCACCCCGTCGCCCGAGCCCTGCTCCACGCCCCGGCGGACGATGAGGTCGGCGATGGCCGCCGCCTCCGCCTCGAACCCGGCCTCGCCGAGCGTCCAGCCGGCCTCCATGAGGGCGATCATGACGCCGGTCAGGCCATGGTAGAGGGTGAGGTCGTCCTGCTCGCGCCAGGTGGCGGCGAGCCGGCGGGCGCCGGCCCTGGCGTCCTCCAGGTATGCCTCGTGCCCGGTGGCGGTGGCCAGTTCGAGGAAGAACAGCACGATGCCGGCCGCGCCCGAGTAGAGGGACCAGGGCTCGGAGGTGACCGCCGAGGCTCCGCGCGCGTCGGGGTTGGCCAGCCAGCGCCGGCCGTGCTCGTCGTCGATCGCGGCCGACCTGATCCACCGGCCGGCCATGATGGCGGCGGTCAGCGGGGAATCGGCGCGGGCGCTCGACGCGCGCATCTCCTCGAGACTCATGCCCTTATTTTCCCATAGGTTGAGTAGGAATACTGGGAATTCCGGGATTTCGTGCAGTCACCCGGCGGCTTCGGCGGACCGTACCAGTATGGCGGCATCCCACCGCTCCGCCGATCCCGCCGCCGCCATCGTCTCGTCACCGTGACCCGTCACGATCATCCTCCATCGCGATCAGCTTTCTTCCGTCCGTCACGGCCGGCCGCTACTGATTGCGATGTCACGACATCTACCGCCACAGCGTCCGTTCTCACACACTGACCCGCCGTCATGGGCGGCCGTCTCCACGAACGGCCGCACCATGGACGGGCGCGTCACGAACGGCCTCGTCGCGGTCGTCGTCTGTCACGCCCAAGGCTCGCAGCAGGACGGCTCTTAGCTCGGCGTGGCTCGCGCCGCCGTCGAGCCGCTGTTCGGTCGCGATCCTGCCGTCGTCCAGGACGAGCACGCGGTCGGCCAGGGCGATGGCCTCGTCCACGTCGTGGGTGACGAGGAGCACGGATGGGCGGTGCTGCTCGTACAGGCGGCGCAGCAGGGCGTGCATCTTGAGCCTGGTCAGCGCGTCGAGCGCGCCGAAGGGCTCGTCGGCCAGGAGCAGGCGGGGCTCGCGTACCAGGGATCGGGCCAGCGCGACGCGCTGCTGCTCGCCGCCGGACAGCTCGTTCGGCCAGGCGCGCTCGCGGCCGGCCAGCCCCACCTCGGCCAGGCTCTCCCGGCCGCGCCGCTCGGCGCCCGGAGGCAGGCCGAGGACGACGTTCGGGAGCACCCGCTGCCAGGGCAGCAGCCTGGCATCCTGGAACACCACCGACACCTGATCGGGCACCTCGACCGTGCCCCCGCTCGTCCGAGGACCCGACCGGACACGTGTCCAGCCGCGTGCCCCGCCCGTCCGGCCGCCTGTCCGGCCGCCCTGACGACGGCCCGAATGGCCGTCCGTCAGGTCGCCGTCCAGGCCGGCCAGGGCGCGTAGCAGGGTGCTCTTGCCGGAGCCGCTGCGGCCGAGCAGGGCGACGAACTCGCCGGGCGCCAGCTCCAGGTCCAGCCCGTCGAGCACCGCCCGGTCCCCGTAGACGCGGGTCAGGCCCTTGACGCGGGTCAGCTCGCCAGTGTGCGCCGCCATGACAACGCCCTCCTCTCCACGATCCGCACCGCGGCGTCGGAGAACAGGCCGAGCAGCCCGTACAGGACGAGGCCGACGAGGATGACGTCGGTCTGCCCGTACGTGCGCGCCAGATCCATCATGTAGCCGATGCCGCTGGTGGAGTTGATGAGCTCGGCCACCACCAGGAACAGCCAGGCCGTCGTGACCGCGAAGCGCAGCCCGAGCAGGAAACCCGGCAGCGCCCCCGGCAGGACCACCTTCCCGATGAACGCGCCGCGCCCGAGGTCGACGGTCTCGGCCAGCTCGACGTAACGGCTGTCGATGCCGCGCAGGCCGTTGTGCGTGTGGATGTAGATCGGCACGAGCACGCCGACGGCGATGACGGTGATCTTCATACCCTCGCCGATGCCGAGCCAGAGGATGAGCAGCGGCATCAGCGCAAGCGACGGGATCGCCCGCTTGATCTGCACGGGCCCGTCGATGACGGCCTCGCCCCAGCGGCTGAGCCCGGAGACGAGCGCGAGCGCCAGCCCGAGCGGCACGCCGATCGCCAGTCCGAGCGCTACGCGGCCGACCGAGGCCAGCAGGTTGTCCTGGAGGCGGCCGGTCCCGGTCAGCTCGGCGGCGGTGCCGATCACGTCCCATGGCGGGGACAGGAAGCGCGGGTCGAGCCAGCCGGTGGCCGAGGCGGCCGTCCAGAGGGCGAGCAGCAGGAACGGCCCCAGCAGGAACCCGAACCTGATCCGCCGCCCCGGCCGCAACCGGCGGCGAGTCCGGACACGGGCGGGTATGGAAATGTGCCCGGTGCCAGCTCCGGAAGCGGGGCCGGAGTCGCGGGGTGAGTCGAGGAGGGTCATCGGGCACCGCCGCCGATCGCCTCGGCGCCCACGGCCTGGTAGCGCAGGTCGTACAGGTCCTGGGCCTTCAGCGGCGGGTTGCCCGTCTCGGTGGCCAGGATGTCGATGGTCTCCTGGTGCCTGGCGATGGCCTGCGACCAGTCGGCCGGGATGTCGGGCTCGCCGGCCAGCTCGACGAGATACTGCCCGTCGGCGGCTGTGAGGCCCTGGTCCTTGACGTAGTAGCCCTCGATCCACTCCTTCGGGTGCTCATAGACCCAGCGGGCGGCGCGGGCCCAGGCGGCGACGTACTCGCGGATGGCGGCGGCCTTGGCCGGGTCCCGGAGGGTGGCCGTGCGGACGTAGAGGTGGCCCGGGTCGTCGCGCAGCCCGTGGGCGATGGTGGTGGCGCCGTCCCTGCCGAACCTGGCGGTGTAGCGCTTGATGTTGACGCCGCCGATCGGCGCCACGTCGACCTGCCTGGAGGCCAGCGCGCTGGGGTAGACGTCGCCGGTGCTCGGCAGCTCGACGAGGGTGACGTCGTTCTTGGTCAGTCCCGCGTGCTTGAGCACCTTGAGCACGAGCGCGCCCTGAGCCTGACCGGGGCTGTAGGCGATCTTCTTGCCGCGCAGGTCGGCCAGGGTCCGCACGTTCACGCCTGGGGCGATGCCGAGCTCGTACGTGGGGTGTGTGAGGGGGTCCTTGCGGAACCTGGAGGCGACGATCTTGACGGGCAGGCCGGTCCAGTTCGCGTGGATGGGCGGGATCTCCGCGACCGCGCCGACGTCGAGGGCGTCGGCCCTGAACGCCTCGCTGGTCTGGGGGCCGCCGCTGAGATTGGCCCATTCGACGTCGAACGAGAACGTGTCGATCTCGCCCGACAACTGGAGCGCCACCTTGGTCGGAGGATCGCCGATGATCAGTTTGGTGCCGGCGGGGACGGTGGCCGGCAGCGGCGCGTCGGCGGCGAGGGTCGCCTTCCCGCTCTCGGGGGCGGCGCAGGCGGTCAGGAGGGCGATCAGGACGGTCGCGGCGAGCGCCGCCGGTCCTCTCGCGGCAGGTCTCTGGGAGGGGGCAGACATGTGGCTGGTCCTCTGGGGGTCGTCGCGGACAGGGGTGTTCGGCCCGTACGGGAGGGTGCGGGCGGATCGTTCCACTCTGTGATCAGCGACACTGCGCGCTGGCGACGTGACCGAAGTCCACGTGCGGGCGCCGGGTCAGGCGAAGGCCCTGGCTCATGACCATGAAACTACGAGCCCCGAGCCACTAAGTCAACATTTCCTACCAGATATACCTGATATTATGGCGCATGCCTACCGCCGGTGGCCGACGTTCCCGGAAAGGGTCGGGGTCGGTCCGCATGCGGGCCGGTCGGAGAAGCCGCTGGTCAGTCGGCGTGCAGGCGGTGGAGGTCGGCGAGGCTCTGGCGGTAGAAGGCGAGGTCGCTCTCCAGCTTCGCCCGGGTGAAGCGGCCGGGCGCGGCGTCGCGGGCCGAGCGGCCCATCTCCGTCCAGAAGGACGCGAGATCCGGCCCGTCGGCGCCCGCGTCGCCCTCGGGGACGAACTTGAGCGCCTCCGCGATGGCGTCGGCGGCGAAGGACCAGTCGGCGGCGACGGTGTCGAGCCCCTCCGGGTCGGACGGGTCCTCGGCGAGCAGGAGGCCGCCTTCCAGGGCCCTGCTCGCGTACGTGGACGCGATCAGCACCCATTGGCCGGGGTCGAGCAGCGCGCTCAGCCCCGTGCCGAACGTCGCCTCCGCCTGCCTGGCCGTCTCCTCCGCCTCGTAGGGGACGAGGACCTCGACGCCGCCGGCGCGCACCAGCCAGCCCTCGCTCCCGTCGGCGACCGCCGCCTGCTCGGAGCCGCCCGGCGCCACCAGGTCGAGATAGACGTACGCCTCCACGAGGCTCCGCGCCGGCCCCGGCCCGTCGGCACCGTGTTCCAGATCGTCTATGAGGCGGGGGGCGAGGCCGTCTCCCAGGCGGGGGTCCGGGCCCTGGCCCGGGTCGCGGCCTGGGACTTGGCGCCGAGGGTCGGGCCCGGGGCGCTCGGGGTCGTGATCAGGCATGCCGGGCCGCCAGATCGCGATAGGAGTCGCGGACGATCAGCAGCCGGTCGAGCCGGAACCTGCCGGGCTCGGCCGCGCGCACCTCCCGCCCTCGCGGCGACCAGAATCCGTCGTCGGGCACCGCCTCCGCTCCCGGCGGGATGAACTTGACGACCTCCTCCACCGCCGCGGCGGCCACCGCCAGCGTGCGTCTGGCCTCGGCCTCGTCGTCCACCGGCACGTTGCCCGCGGTCAGATCGGCCACCCACATCCACTCCCCCGCGTCGAGCAGTTGCGAGCGTTCCTGCCCCCCGAACGTCGGGTAGCCCGCCGGCATCACGGGACGCTCAGGCAGGCCGAAGACGAACTCCCTGTCCCTGCCGCACTCCCCGCAGACGCCGCTGTAACGGTTGGCCGGCCCGCCGGCGGCGCCGACGATCCCGCTCTCCCAGGTCGTGTCCACCGAGCCGCAGGTACATGGGTGCAGGTCGAGGTAGAGGTGGGCCTCATCCCTCGTCCGCGCTACCGCGAAGGTCATCTCCGTCTTCTCTCCTCGGGGGTGTGGTCGGGGTTCCCATCATGCCCGTACCCGGCCGGTCCTCGTACGCAGGCCGCACCCGCAGGGGCCGTCCGCGGGGCAGCGGCACTCCTCCTCCGGTGGCAGGAGGCCGGTGCCGTCGTTGAGGCGGCGCATCCGCTCCCAGTACGCGTGCCGCGCCGCGGGGCGGCGGCTCGTCTCCAGCAGCGTGGTCAGGTGCGCGGCCATGGGAGCGGGCACGAGGTGGAACGGGACGGTGGCGGCCAGGTCGCGCAGGACGCCCAGCCGCCCGGGGCGCTGGGCGGCGGTGGCGGTGCGGACCTGGCGCGCGGCCTCGTACAGCTCGGCCAGTCTGGCGTGATCGGCGGCCGTCAGGCCCATGGCCCGCGCCACGGCGCCGCCCCCCGTGGCGGCGGCGGCGCGCTCGTTCGCGCCGATCGTGCGGTGATCGTCCACCTGGAACGTCAGCACGCCCACGTCCTGAGCGGGCCCGTTCTGCGCGGTCCTCTGCTGAGCGGGACCCCCTTGGGCAGGCACCCCCTGGGCAGGCCCGCCCTGAGCGGCGGCGTCGGGGGGTGTTGCGCGGCCGGCGGGCTGGATCTCGACCGCGATGGGCGGGCGGCCGGGCACCTGGATGTCCAGCAGGCCGGGGCCGTGCGCGCGGACGCGGGCGCCCAGGAGGGCGGCGCCGCGTTCGAACGCCTTGGCGGCGGCTATCTCGGGCAGCGCCACGGGGCCGCGGATCGCCGCGATCTGCTCGGGGGTCAGCTCGCCCGCCCGCGCCAGGAAGATCGTCCTGGCGGCCGCGCCCGGCTGGTCCTCCGCCAGGCCCGCCCTGCGTACCTCGGAGCGCAGCTCGGCCGCGGCCGTCCTGGCGTCGGTCTCGGTGCCACCCAGCAGGGACGCCAGGGAGCGGCCCCGGCCGGGCGTGGGCTCCTGCCGCGTGACGGCGTCGATCAGGCCGCGGAGCCGGGCCAGCGGGCCCTCCTGTCCGTCGCGCGCCGGCCGGTGCGGGCCCGTGCCCCACGGCGGGGGCGGCGGGGTGTGACCGCGGCGCTCGATGTCGGCGGCGAGGGCGCCGATCGCCTCCGCCAGCCGCGACCGCGCGGCCGGGTCCTCCTCCGCCCGCCACTTGCGTGACAGGTGGGCGTGCTCGTCCAGGCGCAGCGCCCGGCAGTGGTCCGTGCCCTCGGCCACGTCGTGCGACAGCGACGGCCGGACGACCCCCTGCCGGGCCCCGGCCGCCGTCGCGGCGCTCGCCTGGGCGGCGTGCGAGATCTCGTGCACCAGCACCGAGGACACGACCTGCGGGTCCACCCTCGGCCCGATCCGCATGACGTGCGGGTCGGCGGCGGTGCCGGCCCGCAGGTCCGTACGGCCGAGCAGCCCGTCGCCCGGGTCCTCGACCAGCACCTGGACGTGCTGGTCGGGCGAGCCGGTGAACTGCA